>NZ_JBNCKT010000116.1:0-16128 GCF_049841675.1 Micromonospora sp. DT4 | reverse complement strand
TCTCCGCCGCCCGCCGGTAAACAGCCCAACATCATCGATAGAACGGAGAGAAGTTACACCGTTCGGATGACAGACCCGATCAGCCGTCACCGCGCCCGAGGTGCCCGTTTGGAGAGCACCATGGGCAGTCCTTGTCACGACGTGGCATCTGGCCTGTGCGTTCGCGCCGTCTGGGCAGGTGGATCGTGGAGGTGGTGTCGTCGGGGTCGTGGTGCATGCCGGTGACCGCGAGCATGAAGTGGTTAATGGCCTCGGTGGCGACGAGGCCGTTGAGGGCGATGACGCTGGGCGCTGGAACGCTTGCGACGTAGCGGGCGGCAGCCCGTACGTGTTCGGGTTGCATGTCGATCGCGAGTTCGGTCGGGTCGATGAGGCCGTTGCACCACATGCAGCCGCTTCCGGGGACCACGAACCGGTTGACGGCGTGGATCTGGCCGACGATGTCGTCGTCGTTCACGGGGATCTTGACGCCGATCTGCGTCGTGGGGATCAGGTACTGGTTGGCGGCGGCGTTGACCCAGTACCGGGCGGAGTGGCTGTCCGCGGCGAGGAACATCCAGTCGCAGTAGCTCAACGACTGTCTCGCCGTGCTGGTCTCGACTCGTCCCGCCATCACCGTCAGGTCGATATCCGGGTTCGCCCGACGGGCGTTCCGGACTGCGGGGAGGGTTTTCGGCCGGCCGACGTCGTCGCGTTCGGCGGCGAGCAGCCGGGGCAGGTTCGTCTCGTCGACGATGTCGTCGTCGATCAGGACCAGGCCGCCGACGCCGAGGCGGGCGAGGAATTCGACGAGGATGCTGCCGACCCCGCCGAGGCCGACCACGGCAACCCGCAGCCGGCTGAGGGACTCCTGGCCGAGCTGACCGAAGAGCCTCGCCTGCCGATCGTGCAGGAGCTCGGCCGTGCCGGCGCGGGCGGGGCAAGGCCGCAGGCGAATGAGGTTGCCGCTCGGGATGACGACCTCCGCGAGGTCGACGCGGGACCCGTCGGGCAACCACAGGTCACCGGCGGCGGCCTGGTCAGTGAAGACCAGTCCGCCGACGACCTGGCCGGTGATTTGCCGCAGTGCCGGGTAGCCCCGCTCGTGGCTGGCCAGGTCGATCCGGGAGAAGCCAACCGTGACGCCGCCGAGGTGGTTGTGCACGGCGAGGTAGGCGAGCCCCTCCTCCCGCGCCCGGACTGCGGCGTCGCGGACGAAGGACGGCGCGAGAGCCCGGTACCCGGTCTCACCGGGCACATAGTCGACCCCGTCCTTGGCGAGGATCAGCTCGCGGGCGAGCAGCCGGGGCCCGCGCGGGCCCTTCGCGCGGCCTGCGAGGATGACCGCGCCGTGTTCGTCCCTGTCGCTTCGGAACAGGTGATTGGACAGGTCGGCCCACAGCCGAGCCGGCACAGTGAGGCTCCAGCCGTCGGCCGGCGGGTTCACTGGGTGACGAGCCATGTGATCACCTTCTCGGCCTTGAGCGCGGCGTTGTCGATCCCGGCCTGCCACCCGTTGGAGCGGCGTGACAACTGCAGAGCCGGCCTGTTTTGCCAGTCGACCTGTTGGATGGCCGGCCCGTGAGGCTGCCCGTCGGTGCGGGTCAGCCGTCCGGTGTAGTGGGGGTACACATCCGCGCAGGGATAGGCGGCGCTGATCTGGAAGCCCAGCCATGTGGTCGACGGGATGTAGCCCGGGCCGATCTCAATGTCGTTAACGATCACGAAGGCGCCGCCGGCGCCGTCCGGGGTGACCTCGACCGGCTTGCCGGCGAAGTGTTCCCGGACGGCGTCGACCGCGGTGGTGACCGCCGTGGTCGGTTCGGTCACGAGTTGTCGTCCGGCGCGACCGCGAGGAACTCCTGGTGAGGGTGGACCGTGACGGTGTCGTCGTCGCCGATGACCTCGTAGCGGTTGCCCCGCTTCACCGAGAGCTGGAAGTTGGGCTGGATGTGGACGCCCTGGGCGACGGCGGCCTGCTTGATGTCCCGGCCGGTGACCCGGCGCTCGGGCAACTCGATCGGCTGGTTGTTGACCGAGACCGTGATGGTCCGGGGCGAGCGCTGGTTCTCGCTGACGTTTTCGGTCGCGCTGGTCGTCATATTGATCTCCTCGGATCGTTGCTGCTGCTGGAGCGCAGCGGGTACGGTAGGTGTCCTACGAGTAGGACACCGTTCTACTTGTCGAACGAGATCAACGCTACCACGCGAGTGTTCGACATGTCGAACGGTGGTAGAAAGGTGGTTCGCGCAACCTGCGAGGAGATGCCCCGCCCATGGCTCAGACCAGGATCAACGTGCCGGCGCTGTACGCCGCCCTCGACGCCGCGCGCAGAAGCAAGAACCTCTCCTGGCGACAGCTCGCCGGCGAGGTGGGATGTAGCCCTTCCACGATGACCCGCCTTGCCAACGGCTACCGGCCGGACGCAGACGCCTTCATGACCCTTACCCAGTGGCTGAAGATGCCAGCGGAGACCTTCTGGATCTCCGACACGGAGGACGACCAAGACGAGGAGCCGGAACTCCTCGCCGAGGTCGGCGTTCTCCTGCGGGCTCGCAAAGATCTCGGCGAGGAGGAGAAGCAACACCTACAGAACGTGCTCGAAGCAGCCATGAAACTTCACGCCACCCAACGCGCGGCTCGGAACCGGTGACACGTGGGCAAAAGGCTCCCCAAGGCTGAGATCCAGCGCCGAGCGATCGACATCCGAAAGACCGACCTCGGTCTCACCGAACACGATCGGCTCTGCCCCTACGAACTCGCCCACGTGCACGGCGTCGCCGTGCACGCCTTGGACAGCCTTGCGGAGATGGGATGTCCTGAGAAATCAGTGACCTTCTACGCCTCCGAGCGTCCGGAGGCATGGTCCGCCGCGCTGGTGCCTGCCGGAACGGGCCAGTTCATCGTGGAGAACACCTCACACCAGCCCCGCCGCCGCAGATTTAACGTCGCCCACGAGATGGCCCACGTGCTCCTTGAACACGAGTTCGACCGGGTCATGTTCAGCGCCGAGGGCCGCCACGGTTGCGCCAATCCCACCAGCAAAGATCAGGAGTGGGAAGCGCAGGAACTTGGAGCCGAACTGCTGCTGCCCCTGGCCGCCGCGTACAAGGCGGCCAGGGAGCGCAGGAACGACGAGCAAGTCGCCGACCTCTTCGACGTCAGCCTTCCGGTTGCCAGGTGGCGCATGAACGGAACGGGGGCGCGGATCGTTGCCCAGCGCGCAGCCGCGAAGCGGGCCAAGCCCGGAAAGTCTTGGTAGCCCAATTTCATCTACCACCTCGCTGCTCCGCTGGGCGAGACGTCGGCGTCCGGTGGCCTGGTTGGGTGGCGGCAGCCGGGGGGACGAGTCCTGCGAGTTCAGGGCGAAAAGCCTGCGCGGCTGGTCCTGAGCGACCCCATCGCCGCCCTGGTCATCGCCGCCGTGGCGGTCAAGGAAGGCCGGAGGCGTGGCGTAGTGATGCCTGCTGCGCGGTCCTGCTCACCGTCCCGCTCGCTGACACCCACACCCGCGCGGGTGCCGTCGCAGATGGACACGGTGCCAGCGAGGATGACGCGTGCGGATGCCGACCGGGCTGCTCCTGCTGCTCGTCGAATGCGGCATGACCGCACTGGCTATCGAGCGGCGGATGCCGTCCGCGGTGCGCGTCGCGTTCGACGCCGAGTTGACCACCGGCCAGACCGTGACCGACCCGGCGACGGCGTGACGGGCCGCCGAACGCGCGCACATCCTGTCCCAGCTCTGGCCGTGGCCGCACACCGTGGCCCACGCCGTCATGCTGCGCCGCGCCCTGCACGAACGCGACCGCGTAGGAGCGGTCGGGCAGGTCATCCGCCTCGCCGTAGCCGGACCCGGATCCGCGCTCGGCCGCTACCCGGCCGGCAACACCGGCCGCGCCCGCGTACTGCTGACCCCACCCATGCCGATTCCCGCCGGCCTGGCAGCGGTGCTCGCCAACGCGCCCGGAACAGCGGCCGACGCCGCCCGGCGAGCCCAATAGCCCCACGCCTCGCCCACCCGGTCACCGACCAGATGACCGGGTGGGCGCTACACGCTGGCATTGGTGACCCCGCCGCACTGGCCGCCGTCATCCCTGCGAGCAGAGCTGAGGGGGTGACTGTTTTGGTCTGGCCCAAGACTCATTTGACGTGGTCGCAACCGATCTCTTCTCCTCACGCTCAGTCAGCTCCGCCCCGCCGGTCAAGCGTGATCCGCCCCTCGTTCTGCCCGCCTTGTGGCGGTGTTGCTGCGACGATGCAGGACGTGGGATCCACGAACATGATGAAGCCTGCCATCTCGCCCCTCGCCGGCGAGCCCATCGAACGCGCCGACGCTGAGCGGCTCGCTGGAGTGCTGAAGGCTTTCGCCGACCCGGCTCGGCTGCGCTTGCTCAGCCTGATCCAGTCGTCTCCAGAGGGCGAGGCGTCGGTGAGTGACCTGACCGAGCCGCTCGGATTGTCTCAGCCGACCGTGAGCCATCATCTTCGGATTCTCACTGAGGCCGGTCTGCTTGAACGGGACAAGCGGGGCGTGTGGGCGTACTACCGCTTGGTGCCGTCAGCGATCGCGAGCATCGCCGAGCTGTTGACGCCGCCACGCAAGCGGGCGACGAAGAAGGCCCGCTGATCCTGCGGAAGGGACGTCACGGCTCGCGTGGTGCTCCGTTGGTGCTCGGATGTTCGGCGCCGGGCGAGCATCAACGCGGCAAAATCAGCACGGTGACATCTCCATCGGGGAACCGCGCGCTTCGCCCTTCGGCTGCAGCGCGCGGACCAGCCGAAACAGAAAGCCCTTCGCGTGGACGAAGGGCTTGCAAAACAGCACGTTCTATGAGACTTTGTATTAGGTGGGGAAGGTGGTTCACCCTTCCTCCTACGGATCAGAAGGTTAGGGGTTCGAATCCCTTCGGGCGCACAAATGATCAAGGCCGTGACCTGCAAGAACAGAGGTCATGGCCTTTTTCTTTCCCATTTTCGTTGCCGATTGTCCTACATTTTGGAACGTTGGTGCTCCGTTGGTGCTCCTCTGTTTCGGCGGGGGTTTGTGCTGGCTGGTGTCGGAACGGTCGGTGGTGTCGTGGTTCGTGTCGGCAGGTCCGGGCGGGCCGGTGGGGCGGCGGTGGTCAGGTGGCCGTGGTGGGGTGGTTTCCGATGCTTCCGATTGGCCGGGTCCGGGGCGGTGTGTGACCTCGTGGAAAGCCCGGTGCGGTGAGAGTCGCACGCCGGGTTCGGCGGGCGGGTCCGGGAAACGGACCTGGAGCAATCCAGGCACCGCGCCCGGGCACAACCCAACACCATCGGCTGGCTCATGCAGGACCGCCGACTCGTGCGCGACTACGAAACCCGCCCCGACAACTCCGCCAGCATGATCACCCTCGCCATGATCGACAACCTCGCCAAACGCCTCACCACCGAAACCACCCCGACCTGGCGAGACGACTAAAACCACAACACACGCTAAATACGTGAATCAGACGTCCTTTCATGAGGGCGCGCAAGCGGAGGGCGGCGAAACGACGATGCGCTCGGCGATGCCGAGCGCATCGGCGAGTTCAGCCTGCAAGGGATCCGGTACGACACCCGCGTCAAGCCCGCAGACGGCGACGACGTCGGTGAATTGCTCGACCTGCCGCGGGGTGAGGATGTTGCGGCAGCCGGCATGGTCGAGAATATCCCTGGCTGCGTATCCATCCCTGATGACTTGTTCGAGCAGGCCGGCAGCGATGGGGCGTGCTGTCGGCTGGTGGATGCCGCCGAGCGCGTCGATGAGGCTGAGACCGAGCCGGGTGTGGAACACGGCGAGGCCTGCTTCGGCTGGGTTCAGCGCCTGGTAGGCGTGGACGGCGTGGCTGCGCTCGATGCTGGTGGCGTCCGGCTGGCAGAGCAGGGTCAGGCATGCGGTGACTGCCTGTTCCCAGAGCTCGCCGGGTTGGGTGTTGTGCAGCAGGGCCGACGCTTGGCTGTGTCTGCCGGCGAGGGTGTGGGCGATGACGGTGATCTGTCGGCCGTCGAGCATGCGTCGGCCGATGCCGTGATGCTGATTCAGCCGGCGGTAGGCGTCGTCCCATTTGCCGGCGACCGCCAGGGCGTGCGAGCCGCTGGACAGCAACACTGCCCACAGCCATTGGCAGAGCTCGCGGTGTTCGGTGCGGTCGTCGACGAGGCGTGAGGCGGGCACGGCGATGCCGTCGATGGTGATGTCGGTGCGGGAGGTGACCGCTCGGTAGAGCTTTTCGAGGATTGCCCAGGCTCCGGCGCCGTCTCTGGCGCGGGTGCGGAGCCGGGCGAGGTTGATGATGGGTTCGAGGCTGTTGCTCGCTGCTCGAAATTCTTGGGGTGGGTTGGCGAGCGCGGCGCGGGCGAGTCGCGCCGACCATTGGTGGGCCAGGTCGGGTCGTCCGCAGTCGGATGCCAGTAGCGCCGCGAGGTTGAACACGGCGGTCGCGGCGGCAGCATCGTGATCGCGGGCGGCGTCGGCGGCACGGCGTCGGAGGTCAGCCACCCGCTCAGGCAGGGGCGTGCAGGCTGGCCGGGGGCGGGCGACGAGTGGGAACCTGCGCGCTTGTGCTCCGGTGGCGTCCATCAGCGGCCGCTTTGCGGGCGGCTGGCGATGGCTGGCGCGCTTCGGTCGTCGTTGGGCGGCGTGGGTTGGGTGGGGTCGGGGCCGAAGATCATGGTCGCGGCATTGGTGGCGAGGACCGCTTGGGTGGTGGCGGGTAGCCCGAGCCTGTTCATCGCGAATATGACGTGGTGTGCCAGGACGTCACGCAATCCTCGGTGTAGGTCGCCGGTTGCGGTGAGGTGAGTCAGGTCGTGGCCGGCGGCGGCGAACGATGCCGCCCACGCGCTAGCCGTGGCCAGCGGTGCGCCCGAGTTGGTAAGGCTGGTCAGGTCGATGCTGATCAGCCGGCGAAGCGCCGATTGCAGGGCCACAGCGGCGTTCTGGTCGAGATGGTTGGGAGGCGTTCGGTGGTGCGCGACGCGGGCCCAGACGTCGCCTTGCTCGTACCAGTCCAGGCCTGCGGCGCGCAGCATGCTGCTGGCGAGCAGGACCGCCAACTCGCGGCGGCGTCGGGCCGCAGGGTCTGGTGCGGTGGCGGCGAGGTAGCCGAGCACGTGGGCGCTATCGACGTGCCACAGTCGGTGTGCCACTGCCATCGCTTGGGCGCCGCCGAAGGCGCGCGTTTCGGGTTCGTACACCACCTCGACGGCTCGCGCGATTAGCTTGTTGCGTTTCAGGGTGTCAAGGCGGTTGAGGAGATGCGCCCGCGCTTCGGTGGCGTCGCCAGCGGGGAGGTAGCGGAGCCTCCACTGGGGCGTCTTGCGGATGAAGAACCAGGCGGTGATGAATCTGCCGGCTTCTGCCTCGGCGAGGACGGGAGCCAGGTGCGCGATGGCGACGTCTTCGGCCTGCTGCGGTTCGGGTAGATCGATGGTGATCTGGAGCCACGGTATGGGTGTCATGGCTGTCCTTACAGTTGGGAGGGATTAGTCCTTGTCGCTCCGCTACGCGAAGCGGCCCTAAGCGGGAGGAAGTAGGTCTACCTCCGAGTTAGGCCAGCAGGAGGACTGCGTCCCACGTGGATGCGGGTGCGGCCCCTGTTCCGACAGCGTGTAGCGCGAGAGCGGCTCCGGCGGCACCATCCATGAGTTCCGGATCGGTCATCGGCTCGGCCACCTGGGTGGCGAGTTGGGCTGCCAGGTCGCGCATTTCGGAGGCTAATGCCGGGCTGCGGCAATCGGCTGCCATGCGGAAGGCAGCCTGGAGTAGACCGGCTTTCCCGTGGCACAGTCCGACTCCGGGCAGCAGAGAGCGTTGAGTTGGGTCGCGCAGCGCCGCGAGTACCGCGTTTTCAGCTGTTTCTTGCCGATCGTTGTCATTGAGGGCGATGCCGGCCAGTTGCTGGGCGCGGGCGGTGCCGGCGACTCCATAGCACCAGGACGGTCGGGGGCGTTGTGGTGGTTCGAGGCGGCGGGCGTGTCCGATGGTGAGGTAGCCGGGCCACCAGGGGCCGGTGGTGTCGTGGTGGCACCACTGGTCGGTCCAGGCGCAGAGCAGGGCGAGCGCGTCACGGACGCCGGTTGCTGGCACGCCGTGAAGGACGGCGAGGGACAGCAGCGCCACGACTGCGCTGATGCCATGAGCCACCCCTAGGTTGCCGTGCCCTTGGGGGTAGTTCGGGTGCGGCTCGCCGGACAGGTCGACCGGCATCCACCACGGCGGCACGTCCGTTGCGCCGGGTCGGCCGGGGAGGGGGTGTGTGAGGCGGACCAAGTAGGTGAGCACGTCGCGGGTGACGGGGTGCGCGGGGTGGCGGTGCAGGTGGTAGACGCCGAGTCCGGTCAGCCCGTGGATTAGGTCGAACTCCCGCATCAGGAGTGGATCGCGGCGGTCGATGCGGGCGTGCGCGGCGGCCAGCCGCGTTCGGGTGAGCGTGATGGTGGTGTCGTCGAGCGAGGCCAGGGTGCGGCGGTACCGGGTCGTGCCCGCGGCGTGTAGGGCGAAGCCGAGGGCCGGTGCGCCGTGGAACAGGTTGGCGTTGCCGCCGGTGCTGATTGGTTCGGAGGCGGCGAGTTTCAGCCAGGCGTGGGCGAGGGCTTCGTCGCCGTACCCGGAGCGGGCACGTTCGATGTGTAGCAGGGCGATGCCGACAGCGCCGCCGGCAAGGGATTGCGGTCGAGCCCGCCCGCTCAGGGGCCACGCTTGGAGGGCCTGCGGGTCGGCGAGCGTCTCGGCGATAGCGGTGGCTGCCGCCAACGCTGCCGGATGGGAGGGGCTCACGTGAGGCTCCGGGCTCGGGTGCTCCAGCTCAGTGCGGCGGCGCGGGCCAGGTGTAGGCAGGTGCGTTCGCTGTCCGGGTCGGGCCCGATCATGCGGGTGTGGTGAAGGTGGAGCAGGTCCGGCAGCACGCTCTCGGGAGCGACCGCGACGGTACGCAGCGTGTCGCGGTATGCCGTCAACGCCTGATGGCGCCGGCCCCAGGCGGCGCGCAGCTGCTCGGTGGCAGGAAGGTCGGCCAGGCCGGACTGGTCGGGGTTAGCCAGTCGGACAGCGAGCTGGTATAGGTCGCGAGGCGGTGCGGGCCGGTGCCGGCGTACGTGGTCGATGAGCCACTGCATGCCCCGGTCGGCGTCGCCAACGAGCGCGGTGGTGATGTCCAGCAAGCTCGCGGCGGTTATCGCGCGCACGTCGTGCGAACGTCTGCGGGCGTCGATGGTGAGTTGCGCGAGAGCGGCAGCTGAGTCGGCTGCGAAGAGTTCTTCGATCGCCGTGCTCGCGGTGGGACCACCGAGGCGGGCCGGCTCCGGGTAGTCGGTGTCGACCTGGACGTGGGCGACCAGGCCAGAGCGGCGCAGCTCCTGCGTCCATTCGCCGACGGTCGCGGCGCTCGTGGCGCCGGCGACGCGCAGCCGCAGGTGCGGCTCGGGGTCTTCGTAGCGCAGAAACCACCACCGGACTGGTGGGTTCAGCCGGCGAAGCAGGATTGGCAGGTGCTGGGTGAGGATCCTGGATTGTCGGTCGGGGTGACCGTATAGCTTGACGTAGAGCGGATCCTGTTGGCCGGGGAGGTGTCCGTGCTCGCGGACGTCGACTACCGGCGCGGTGGCGAGCAGCCGCGGTGATGGCGCCGGGGCGAGCGTCGACGCGAGGGGGACGACGATTTCGTGCGCGTATCCGCCGATCCAGCCGGCGGCGTCCGGTGGCGGTGCGGCGCGCAGGACGGCGGTCGGAGTGCGGTTGAGGTGGTCGCGTAGCAACGCCTGGTGCGCGGGTTCGGCCAGGTCAAGGGCTAGCCGCTGGTCGCCGTCACCGAGATACACCGTTTCGGGACATCCGACCATGTCGCGCCACTCGGCCAGGGCGGGAGCCCACTCCCGCCAGTTGGCGGTGGGCGCGGGTAGGACGGATGCCCGTAGTAGCCACCGCGCCGGTGCCAGGGTGGTTCTCCCATAGTGCAGGGCGGGTAGGAACGGCAGGCCGCTCGCGGCCCCCCAGTCGAACGCGCCGCATGCCACGGTGAAGGCGGTAGGGGCTTCGGTGAGGAACCGCACGATCGGCAGGGTGTAGTGGACCTGCTCGACTGCGTTGATCGTGATCGGCTCCACCGGCTGCCGCCGGGGGATCGACACGAGGTACACGCGGTCGGCGTCGGCGGTGACCGCGATGTCGTCGAGCGCGATCTGGTCGGGGGTGTTGTCGTGGTACTCCCCGAGTGAGATGAGGTGCGGCATCACCTGCGGGGCGTGGGCGACGTCCTCGGTGATCGTGTACGGGGTTACTGACGACACCTGGGTGAGGAGCGCCCCGCGGAGCGTGGTTGGCAGGGTCGCGTACTGGCCGGCGATTCGCTTGCGGTCCGTGGGATCGAGCAGGTCGAGGAACCGTCCGGTGGTTGTCCCGGCGTTGCGGGATACGCCGACGACCGTGAGCCGAAAGTCGCCGTGGTCGAGGTCCTGCATGGTCCGGGCGAGTACGGTGACCGTCAGCTCGGTGCTGGGTTGGACTCGCGTGAGCGGTTCCTCGCCGCCTAGCTCCCGGATCATGGCGTCGTCGAGCACGATCTGGTGTTGGCGTCGTAGCGCTGCGTCTTGGGCTAGGGCCATCAACTTCTGATCTCGCGATGTCAGAGCTGCGGGCGTTGCTGGTGAGGCATCGCGGTAGCCAGCGGGGTATCCGAGGCCGACATCGGCGTTTACCGCGTCACGTACCGGCACGAGCGCGTGCGGCCCGTAGCGCTCCAGGAACCGGCGGTGCCATGCCACCCAACCGGCCCGGCCGGGCGCGGCCAGGCGTGTGAGGGCGTTAGCTGCTGCCGCGGCTTCCATGGCAACAGCGTCCGGGACCACTAAGTGGACGCCCAGACGCATGTCGACGGCTACGGGTGGGTCGTCGGTACGGTGCAGGGCGGCCATCGCTGCGGCGAGCCGCTCGCGTTCGTCGTCGGGTCCGTGAGGCGTCGTGTCGCGCTGCGTCGGCCGCTCGACGAGACAGCGCAGCGCGTCGAGCGTCGCCTGTGCCTCAGGAGGGCCTGCGATGCTGTCGTCAACGTCGGCCAACGCCTGCTCGAGGCCAGCCGCGACGACGGACAACGGCTCGCTGGCAGTCGTCGCCGGCCGTAAGTGGGTCAGGAGCAGACGCTGCGCCACCATTTCCGCCAGCAACGCGTGAACTCTGTTGGTGGAAACACGGTGATCGGCGGCGAGCTTGCTCGCCAAATCCCGCAGTTGGACTGGATCCCGGGCAGCCGTCAGCGCGGCGCGTACCGGCCCTGTGGCGCGCACCTGCACGTGGAGGGGTGACTCGCCGAGGTTCCGGCTGGGGCGGTGCTCGAGCACGACCTGATCGTCCCGCCAGGTCAGGAGATTGTTGGCTTGGACGGTGAGGTGCGGCAGGAGCACCGGATCGGCCTCCAGGCGGTCGATCAGGCCGGCCAGCCACTGCGCCCGTACCCGCGCTACCGCCCGATGCTCGCCATCGAACCGGACCGTCGTGGTGGTTGCCAGGTATGCGGGGGCGATTCCGGCGAATAGGCCGTACGGAGTTGCCCGTCCGCGCGCCCGTAGCAGGTACCGCATGACCGACAGCACCATCCGGCGTGCCTCACGCTCACTCACCGAGCGGCCATCACACATCGCCCGGACGCGTTCGAACAGCACCGGACTGGCGTGCGCAAGCCCGACGGAGAACTCGGGCACCGCGACGGCCTGCTGCAACCATGGCCGCCACGACACTGCACCGGCCGCCGACTCCGTCAGGTCCGGCCACCACCTGGGCAGATCGTCCGGAGGGCACACCGTGCAGCGCACCAACAGCGCGTCCAGATGCCGATACACGCTTCCTCCCCTAGGTATGGGGCGTCTGACCGCGCGGCATTGTCCGCACAGCCAGACGCCCCGAATCTCGATCTACGCGGGGCAGGTCGTGCTGCAGGCCGACTGGCAGGTCTTGCCACACCCGTCGTTGGTCATGTAGATCAGCTTGTCGACGCCCTCACCCGACTCGACGAAGGTGACATCCAGTTCCCAGTCGTTCGGGCTGAACTCGTCCTTGCTCTCGGCCAGCGCCGGTGGCGCCGACAAACCGGGCCTCTCCTCGGTCATGATCGACACGACAGCCTCCTTCGAGGGGTTGTGATCCTCCGGTGCCCCGGTCGAGGCACCGGTAGCTGTCAGGGCCAGGAAACCGCGACGACGCCGTGGCGCTTCGGCGCGTACCACCCAGCCGGCGCGACCTGGCCTGCATGCCTGGGCAGGTACTCGATGCGCGCGGCCCCGCGGCGGCGATAGTCCGCCGCCCAGCGACGCAGCAGCCCGACGTACCGTTCGGCTACTGCTTCGGCCTGTGGGCCGTAGGCGAATACACCGCTTTCCCAACCATCGGTGCCTTTGTTCTCGCGTTTGGTCCGGTAGGCGAAACTGCCGCCCTCGACCAGGACGGCCGTGCCATAGGTCACCGCTGGGGTGAACACCCCCTGGTCCACCAGGAGTTGGCTGGCGTGCAGGAACGGCACCTTCGGGGCGCTTGTCACCACGAATAGCTCCAGCTCGTCAGGCAGATCGAACGCAGCCCCGGACCACCGCTCGATCCTCGGCCCGTGGATCGCCTTGCGCAGCGCCGGCACGTCGAAACCCGGATCAGGCCCGTCGAGGCGCAGTGTCGCCTCGCCGTTGATCGGCACCAGTGTCTCGGCGAAGGTGCCCTCTCCCTGCATGGGCACGAAACCGCCGAGGCAGTAGCTGCGGCTGACCAGCCCGTTCCCGGACCGGTCGAAGGCGATGCAGCGGGACAGCCCGGAAAACCGCAGCGGTACGACGATTCTGCCCCGCTCGGCGAGCTGTTCGATCCAGGCTGGCGGAATATCCCACGCCCCGACCGTGACGATGATCCGGTCGTAGGGCGCCTGCTCTGGCACGCCATGTTCGGCGTCGGCCTGCACCACCCGCACCCGCTCGTAGCCGGCCTCCTGAAGGAAGGCGCGGGCCCGAGCGACGATCACTGGGTCGATGTCGACCGACGTCACCGAGCCTGCCGGCCCAACTAGCTGTGCGATCAGGGCCGCGTTGTACCCGCCCGAGCCGATCTCCAGAACCCGCATCCCCGGCTCGATCTCAGCCTGTTCCAACATCACCGCCTGGATGTGTGCCGCAGAGACCGAACTGAGCGCGGTGCCGTCCGGGCCGGTCTTCGTCACCAGCGGGGTGTTCGCGTCGTACACAGCCTCCAATGGCTCACCAGGAGCGAAAAGGTGACGGGGCACGACCGAGAAGGCAGCGGCCACCGCGTCGGAGTTGATGGTGTCCTCACGTAGCTCGGAGACCATCGCCGCACGCATCGTCGCGGGATCCTGAGCACGCTGCTCGCTCTGGGTTGTCATGTGCCTGCCTCAGCTATCTGACTGGTGCCGCTGTCGATCGAGCAGCGGCGTTGCCATTGCCTAACGCCAACCAGGGGCTGTCAGCGTCTGTTGCACCACGAAGCCGTAGCTGTTGCGCCTGCTTCCGATGGAAGCGCCTGTCGACTTCGAGCGGGTGAAGTCACCTGCCCAGGATTTCGCAGCCGGCGGATGCTGGGAATGCCGACTTACGGTCCGACCTCGCGTACCGACCTGTGGTCCGACTTGGCGTCTAGCAGCGCAAACCCGCGAGGGGGAGCTTTGTCATGCGGGTTGCGGTAGGCGCGCCGCCCGGAGAGCAGGTATGAGTCGTGCTCTCAGGTACGGACTGGGACGTGGTCGTCCGCGCCCCCCGCTGAGCCATCACGTCGTGGTGGGTGATGATGTGAGGATGCGGCTACTGATCCTCGGCGGCACTTGGTTCCTCGGCCGTGCGCTCGCTGCGCAAGCTCTTGAGTCGGGGCACTCCGTCACAACGTTCAACCGTGGCGTATCCGCAGCCGACATTCCCGGCGTGCAGGCACTGCGCGGGGACCGCGAGCGACCTGAGGATGTCCGTCGGCTCGCCGAGCATGGGCCGTGGGATGCCGTCATCGATACGATTGGCTTCGTCCCGCAGCAAGTTTTGACTGCCGCGACTGCGCTGGACCACGTAGTGGGCCGCTATATCTTCCTGTCGTCGGTCAACGTCTACGTAGGATGGCCGAACGAGTCGCTCAGCGATGAATCGGCAACGTTCGAGTGTCCGCCTGATGCGGACGCCGATTTCGGTGCCGACCTCGGATACGCCGGCCAGTACGGTGCCCTGAAAGCCGGCTGTGAACGAGCCGTCCTGGAAACAATCGGTGAGGAACGGGCCGCCATCCTGCGACCCGGCGTCATCCTCGGCCCTCAGGAATACGTCGGTCGTCTCACGTGGTGGCTGGCGCGTGCCTCCCGCGGCGGCCAGCTCCTAGTTCCTGGCCCGCCGGACCGCCCGATCCAGCCCATCGACGTTCGAGACGTCGCCGCCTTCGCCCTAGACTGCGCGACCAGCGGCCACCACGGCTCCTTCAATCTCGCCGCTCCGATCGGGCGCGCGACCTTCGGCGACCTCATTGACACCTGCGTAGCTGCGACTGCGGCCGGCACACGGCCGATGTGGGTAGACCCAACGTGGCTTGTTGAGCACGACGTTCAGCAATGGACCGAGTTGCCGCTGTGGCGCACGAATATGGGAGTGTGGAACGTCGATAGTTCCCGCGCCGTCGACGCTGGGCTGCGCTGCCGACCGTTGACGCAAACCATCATCGATACATGGGCGTGGATGACAGGCGGCGGAGCCGCGATCACCGGTACGGGTGAAGCGGCGCGGGCTGCCGACCATGGCCTCCCGGCAAATCGCGAACAGGCGCTGCTAGACGCATGGATCGCGCGCGCCTAGGACGGCGTGGGCTCCGTCGTAGGGCTCGAGGTCGCGGTGAACAAGGCGGCCTCTTCAGCCACCTCCCTAGCGACGAGGACTGGGCGCCATTGAGCAGCAGTAAGCATGTCGTGCACGCGCTGAACCCGTCCAAGCAATCCGACCCGCCTCCAGCTGAGCGGCATCGACCACAGCGAGGTTAAGGTCTCTCGCGCGGCCTCCACATCTCCGGCAAGCAGCTGACAAGTGGCGAGGTCAACGCGGGCTTCAGCCTCGACCGTGGACCACGGATCCGAGGTTGAGGCAGCGACCACGTCGACCGCCCGCCGAGCGGCGGTCGTCGCCGCGTCGATGTGCCCAACTTGTAGCCACGCGGTACTTGCGCTCCGTGCCTGCTGCGGGACGGAATATCCGAATTCGCCGCCGATGAGATCATGCAGCTCGTCGGTACCCTCAACATTTCGGACGTCTTCGGCAGCACGCAGTGCGCGGCCTACTTCATCAGCCGACCCGTGGTGAGACCACGCTCTTGCCAATATGTACAACGCGCGGGTTCGGGCGACCCCGATCGGTGCCTGCTCAACTGCCATGCTCGCGTATTGGACGGCCTCCGCGGCTCGTCCAGTCCAGTAAGCGATTGTCGCCTGTAGCCCCAAGGCGTAGGCGCGGGCGCCGGCATGCCCAATGATGTCGCCGTACTTTTCTGCAGCCTGTGCGTACTGTCGTGCCGTGTCCCAGAGGCCCAAGTCGATGCTGGCGCTCGCGAGTAGCGAGACTGTCTGTCCCAGGGTGAGGTAGAGGTCGCTTTGCTGCGATGGGCGCCGCGTTCGGGGCAGGTAGCGCACTGCGACAGCACGAATGCGCAGGGTTTCCTTT
This sequence comes from Micromonospora sp. DT4, assembly GCF_049841675.1. NCBI lineage: Bacteria > Bacillati > Actinomycetota > Actinomycetes > Micromonosporales > Micromonosporaceae > Micromonospora > Micromonospora sp. DT4. The sequence continues at coordinate 477 of NZ_JBNCKT010000116.1, read as the reverse complement.
ACCGCCTCGGCAGGTGTCAGGGCATTGAAGCTGAGCGCGACTGATCGTACGTCGTTGCGCAGTTGGTCGATTTCCCCGTTCGGCACCTTCCACGCCCCTGCATCGTTGGCGTGGTCGCTGCACTCGCCTGCAGCGACCACGAGCGCTTGCTCAAGTCCAACGTACCCGCCAGTAAATGTCCGACCAACCGGTGCAAGGGCGGCCGTCGCCGAACGTTCTGTCCAACCGTCTAGAGCAGGGAACTGGCCGTCACCAGTACGTCGCGGACTGTAGAGGCCAAGTCCGCTGTCGTTGGCAGTGCCAAGGACGCTGCGGAGGGCGGCACGGCGTTCATCGCTGGGCCAGCGGTGTTCACCTCGCTCGAGTTTCCCGATCCACCGGAAGTCAACGTAGTGGGCGGTGAGAGACTGTCGGGTAACTGGACGGCTACGCAGTGAGAAGTCGTTCGGCGTTGATGCGTCGGGCGGCTTCGCGCTC
>NZ_JBNCKT010000115.1:0-16406 GCF_049841675.1 Micromonospora sp. DT4 | reverse complement strand
AATCCTTGTTCCGCAAGCCCGAAGTCCGCTACGCCGCCTCCTGACCATCAACTATTTGCCTTACGGGTCAATAACCGGATACCAGCATTGCTGTCTCTCCCCTTCCAACAGGCCGAACTACACGCCCGGATCTCACGTTCCCGGGAACCCCGCCCGACCGCCGGCACCTGACCCCGGGATCACCGGTCCTTGCGAAGCAAAAGGGTCACCGCCTCTCCGTCGGCCGTGCCGAAGGTGCCGGCAGTGGGATGTCCCAGCGCGGCGCCGAGGGTGCGTACGTGCAGGTCGACCACCGCCTCCACCAGGTCGGCCAGCACGGACACCATGCCGCGGCCCCGTCGCCAACCCGCCACGCACAGGCCGAGGCCGACGATCGCCGCGGGCCACCACAGCGGGCCGAGCGCCAGATACAGCAGCCCCCAGCCCACCCATCGGGCGGCGGCGGCGAAGTCGGCCTGCGCGAGGGTGAGCGGCTCCCGAGTGTCCTCGGGCAGCAGCAACCACAGCCGGGGCCAGGCAGCGGCCAGGTCCAGGCCGTAGCAGGCCCGCACCCGTACCGCCGTGGCGAGCATCCGGTCAGCGATCCACGTCGGACGGTCCGGCTCGGTCAACGCGATACGGTCGCAGGCGCGGGCGAGCGCCTGGGTGTCCGGTAGTGGTCCGGCGTCGTCGGCAGCAGACCGCAACCGGCGTGCCTTATCCCGCAGGGCGGTCTCATACCGGTGCATGGCGGCGTTCCACCGGCGCCGCCGGCGGCGGGTCAGGGCATCGCCGGCCCGACCCCAGTCCTGGGTCCACAGGGCCATGACCAGGCGTTCCAGGCTCTGGGCGGCCAGCGCGGCGACGACGCCGCCCAGCACGACACCGAGGACGATCAGCAGCGCGGACCCGGTGCTCCGGGCCGGTGCTCCGAGGGCGAGCCGGTCCCCCTCCTGCCGCAGCAGCCGCAGGTCCCACCAGTGGGCGTGGCCGAGCCGCACCGCCGCGGTGACTATCGCCACGAACACCACACCGGGCAGCGCCAGTCCGGCGAGCCACCGCTCTGCCAGCTTCCCGCCGAGCGAGGCGATGACCGCGTTCACCGGTCCATCCGGAACGTCGGCAGCGGGCAGTCCCACACGGCGCAGCGCGGCGGCGGGCCGGCGTCCGGCCGGGGGATCTCGACCCGGTCGCACAGGTCGGCGGGGCACACCTGGACCACTTCCGGGCGGCGGCCGTGGATGCCGGCCAGGGGCAGGTAGCGGTCTCCCCGGACGGTCGTGTCACCACCGACCAGGCCACCGACGCGCATCAACTCGGTCACCTCGGCGAGCACCGCGTCCACGCCCTGGATGGACAGCGACCGGTCCCGCAGCCGCGTCAGGGCCCGGGCCGGTTCCGGCCCGAGCAGGTCGCCCACCTGCGCGATGTCCGCGCAGATCCGAGCCAGTCGGGTCGCCCGGTCGTCGTCGAGTCGCCTGTCCGGCACCGATTGACTCATCGGCTGATTATCTCCTGTCGATGTGGCGCACGGCTGGCAGGCTGGGGAGCAACCGCGACGGGGAGGTACGCCGGTGGGTGGCTACTCAAGGGACGCCGTCGACGACTGGCGTCGTGTCGCGGCCGGCCAGCGGCGCGGCGACCGGCGCTGGGCCGAGGCCCAGGTGGAGCTGGGGGCCGCGCTGCTCGACCGGTACCACGCGGACCAGGCGCGGCAGGACCTGATCGAGGCCACCGTCGTGCTGGAGGCCGCGATCCGCACGATGGCCGACTCCTTTCTGGCCGAGGAGTTGGGTACGACGCACGGCGTCCGCGCGCTGGCCACGTACACCGATGTGCTGCTGGCCAGAGCCCGGATCGAGAGTGAGCCGCGGCTGCTGGACATCGCCGAGCAGTATCTGCGGTTCGCGGAGGACGCCTCGGCCGACCTCGGCAACAGCGCGGTGCTGATGCTCAAGACCTGCCAGGTCTATCGGGTCCGGCACGACTTCGACGGCTCGGTCGACACGCTCTACCGGCTCACGGCCATCGCCAAGATGGCCGAGAACTGGATCAGCGAGGAGCATCGACCCGCGTTGCGGGGCATCCACGCGGAGGCGCTGTTGCGCGCCTACCAGCTCACCGGTGTCGAGGACTACGTCGACGAGGCGCTGGACCTGCTGTCCGCGGTGGACACCACCGGGCCCAACCAGGACCAGATCGTCATGCTGCGAGCCCGGTGCCTGCTGGCCAGGGCGTCCGGGACCACCCACACGGGGGACGTCGAACGGGCCGTCGAGGTGCTGCGGGACCACACCCCGCGGAGCAACGATCCTCGTTTCCTGCTCGGGCAGACGTTGCTCACCCTGGTCGACCGCACCGGTCGCGCCGAGTTGCTCCGCCAGGCCTGGGAGGAGTTCGCCGCCGCGCTGAACACCGTCCCCGAACGGCATCCACACCATCGGATGGCACTCGCCAGCCTCTCCACCGTCGGAATGAAGACGCACCAGCTGACGGGCGACATCTCCGCCCTGGAGACGGCGATCGGCCTGCTGCGCCGGGCGCTCGCGCTCTCCGTACGCGGCGAGGCCAACCACGCGTTGTACCTGGACCAGTTGGGCTACAGCCTGCGGTTGCTCTACGACGCCACCGGGGAGCCCGCCTACCTTCAGGAGTCGCTCGTTCTGCTGCGCAAGGCGCTGGACGCCCTGCCCGCGCGCGATCCGCATCGTGCCGAAACCGGGTTGTCCATCGCCCAGGCGTTGCGGGCGACCTACCTGCGTACCGGTGAGCCGGCCCTGCTCACCGAGGCCGCCGAGCGGGCGCGCGCCGCCGGCCGCATCGACTCCGGCGCCGTGCCGGTCCGTATCCAGGCCTTCGACAAGGCGGCCTACACGCTGACCGCGCTGGGCCGGTGGGAGGAGGCGGCGGATGCCTTCGACGAGGCCATCACGCTGCTGCCCCGGTTGGCCTCCCGGGGACGTACCCGGCACGACCAGTACGCCGACCTCGGCTCGACGGCCGGGTTGGCGGCGACTGCCGCTTCCTGCGCGATCGGCGCGGGGCAGCCGGAGCAGGCCTTGGAGCTGCTGGAGCGTGGCCGGGGCCTGCTGCTGCACCAACGGTTGACGGCGGACGGCGAGTGGGCGGCGCTCCAACGCGCCGACGGGCGTCTGGCTGCCGACTTCCAGCGGATGCGCCGGGACTTCGAAGCGCCCGCCCCCGAATCGTCCCGACCCACCACCTTCGGCCGGGACCGGGAAACCGAGTGGAACGTGCTGCTGGCGACGATCCGGGAGCTGCCCGGCTTGGGTGACTTCCTGCGCCCGCCCAGCGCCCGGCAACTGCTCGACCAGGTCGACGGGACGGTGATCGTGCCGGTCGCGAGCGAGTTGCGCTGCGACGCGCTGATCCTGCGGCGGCACCGCGTGACGGTGCTGCCGCTGCCTGATCTGTCGCTGACCGATGCGATGACGCAGCTGCGGCTGCTCCAGGAGGCCACCACCTCGGCGTACGATCCGGCGGCGGACGCGCGGAGCCGGTTGCACGCCCAGTCGGTGCTCAGCGGCGTACTCGATTGGTTGTGGTCTGCCCTCGTCGGGCCGGTGCTGGACCGGATCGACGCGCCCGGGGTGGCCGGCGAGCTGCCGCGCGTCTGGTGGTGCCCGGTCGGTCCGCTGGCGTTCTTCCCCCTGCACGCCGCGCAGTCCGGCGCCGGTCGGTCCGCCCTCGACCGGGTGGTCTCCTCATACACCCCGACCGTGACCGCGCTGGCCCGTCGACGCACCGCGCCGCGGCAGTCCCGGCACGACGCCCGGTCCTGCGTCGTGGCGATGCGCGCCACTCCCGACGGCCCGGGCGCGCTGCCCAGCGCCGAACGTGAGGCCGCGTCGGCGGCGCGGGCGCTGCCCGGAGCGTGGGTCGGGCTGGACGCGAGGGCCACCCGGCAGCAGGTCCTGGATCGGTTGGCCGACTCGACCTACGCGCACTTCGCGTGCCACGCCGTGGCCGACCCGCAGGACCCGGCGCAGGGCCGGCTGCTCGTGCACGATCACCAGGACAGCCCGCTCACCGTGGCCGACGTGTCCCGGCTCGACCTGGACGCGGAGTTCGCCTTCCTGTCGGCCTGCGCGACCGCCCAGGCTCCGCCGACCCTTGTCGACGAGTCGCTGCACATCACCGGCGCCTTTCAGCTCGCCGGGTTCCGGCATGTCATCGGCACCCTGTGGGAGGTCGACGACGCGGTCTCCCTCGCCCTGACCACCGCCTTCTACGAGCACGGCGACGCGACTGGCTCGGCGGCGTATGCGCTGCACTCGGCCGTGCGCGGGCTGCGGGACCGCTACCCGCTGGCGCCGACGCTGTGGGCGGCGCACATCCACACCGGAGGTTGACCTCCGTTTGGATCAGCGGGTACGCCGGACCAGCGCACGGGCTTTTTCCGTGTCGGGATGGGTCGGGCCGTGTACCCGTTCGCACCCGGCCAGCGCGGCCCGCGCCTCGCGGCCCGCCCGCCGGTCACCCGCCTCGATGAGCAGTTGGGCGAAGAGCGTCCGCATCTCCAGGGTCGCGGGATGGTCGACGCCCCGACCCCGTTCACTGTCCGGCAGCGTTTCGGCCAGCAACCGGATCGCCTCGGCCCGCCGGCCCACTCCCGCGAGCGCTCTGGCCAGGGAGTGCCGGGCGTGCAGACGTACACCGTCGGTGTTGCTGAGCGCGCGCCCGGCATCGTCCGCGAGCGCCCGGGCCGCGTCGACCGCCTCGGCCGCCCGGCCGTTGTCGAGCAGGACGACCAGCAAATTGCTGCGGGCCTGCATGGTCAGCGGGTTGGTGGGGCCCATCGTCCTGCTCATCCGCTGGACCACGTCCCGCAACGCGCGCTCGGCCTGCTGGCTGTTGCCCTGTAGGTGCTGAAGGCCGGCCAGTTTCATCTGGCAGGTCAGGGTGTCTGTGGCGTCCCGGCCCAGCGTCCACGCCATCCCATCGGCGACCCGTCGTAGCAGCGGCTCGGCCTCGTCGAGCCGGCGCAGCTCGATCAGCAGCCAGCCGAGGTTGTTGCCGCTGCGTAGCGTCTCGGCGTCCCCGTCGCCCAGCACCCGACGCCGCGCGTCGTAGACGTCTCGTTGCACCCGTTCCGCCTCGGCGTGGGAGCCGCGCTGCCAGAGCGCGAAGGCCAGGCTGTGCTTGGTGCGCAGGGTGTCCGGATGCTCCGGCCCCAGCACCGAGCTGCGCAACCCGACGACCTCCTGATAGACGGCCACGGCATCGTCGATGTCGTTGGTGCGCATCAACTCCTGCCCGTAGCGGTACCCTGCCTCCAAGGTTCGCGCGTCGGTCGCGCCGTGCTGCTCGTGAAAGGCGTGGTACTGCAAGCCGTAGGCGGTCGGACCGCCGACCGTCCGGGTGGTCGAGCGGCCATCATGGGTGACAGTGATCTCGATGACCGGGCCGGTCGGCGTGGGTTCGCGCGGTGGCTCGTCGTCGCGTTTGCGGCTGCGGTTGAACCATCTGCCCACTATGCGCACCTCCTGCGGTGTCAACGGCCTCACGACCGAGTGACGTCCCGGATTATGCTGCCTCCGACATGCGGGATACCACAGCATCCCTGATGGTGCGCGAATCTTGGGGCCGATCAGCTCGGCGGCGGCGGACACTCCATCGTCAGGTGGGAAGCGGTCACCGTGCGACGCAACCCGGTGCGCAAATCAACAGAAAACAGCGCGGCTTGAAGACTTCTGTACGACGACTGGATCTCCCGCCTTCGGATGCCGATCATCCACCGCGATCTTCCCTCCCGATGGATCTGGTGATCGTTCACTCGTCCTCGCTACACTTCGCAGCCGAGGCCTTCTGGCCTGCCTGCTCCACCGAGGCGGCAACAACCGGGAATCCCAGCCGGTCGCCGGGCCGTCAGCCCCATCTCACGGACCGCTCTGCGGAGCGCATGCCTCGGTGCCCGCCGGCCGGCTGGTGTTCGAGATAGCGGGCGGAGAGCGGCACATGATGGACGGTTGTCCCGAGTTCCTGGTCACGTGGCTGCCGAACGCGGGCGTCTATCTGGGTGCGGAGCCGGGCTCTGTCCCGCCCGAAGTGCTCGACGCCCAGCCGGTACCCGGCACCCTCCTGCTGCACGTAGACCTGAGGGCGGTCGGCTCCACCCTGGTGCGCGACGTGCTGCTGACGCAACCGCCGGAGGTGGTGGCACGGGCAGTGGACGGGTCGGCGAGGTCGGTCGTCGCTGGACTCGACGCGGCCGGGGCCCTCGCCCGCGCCAACGAGTTGGGCCTACCCGTGCTTGTCCCGGGCACCACGCTCACCGCTGACGCCCCCGAACGAATGTTGCCGATCGACGCTCAGGGTCGTCCGGCGCAGACCCCGGCCGACGTGGAATACGTCCTGGTGTTGCCGGAACTCCACCTGATCACCGAGCATCCGGCCGTCCACGGCGACAGCCCGGGGCAGGCGCTGACCGGCCCCCCGGTGCCGGGTCAGGTCCGGTGGGTTGGTGCCGACGGAGCCGAGCTGGGCCTGCTCCGGCCGGTCCTCGACTCCCTCATCGACCGGATCGGCGGCCTCGCTGGCATCCACGAACTCACCACCTCGGTCCGGGAGGCCACACCTGTCACAGGTGGAGTGATCGGGCTGTGGCGTGAGCTGGCGACCCTGGGACCTGGGGAGGCTAGGCTGGTCACGGTCGACAGCCGGGACGACGTGACGACTGCGCTGGCGCTGCAGTTTCCCGGCGGCGTCGGGCTCCTACACGACACCCCGACGGGTGTACGGGCCGCGACCCTGCCTCGACGCCCGAGCACCCTGAGCATCGCCCACGCGGACGTGTCCGAGAAGGCAAGCGCCCTCGTCACCGGCAGCATCGTCACGCCGACGCCGGCTCCCGAGCTGGCCGATCTGAGCTGGTTGGCGGAGATCAATCCGTGGCTCGGTGTCGGCGGCGATTTCGTGACCAACTGTGTCCTGGCCGCGATCGGCACCGACATGAGCTTGCAGGAGAGAGGCGCTCTTCGGTTTCAGGTGCCGCCCTCGAACCCGCTTGAGCTCAACGACCTGGTCAACTACGCGAACGACACCGAGCGCCGTGTCAAGATTCCCGAGCAGGGCTTCCGCTTCCTGCACGCGACCGTCGCGGACGTACGCCGGGCGTTGGGCGCGGCCGCGGTGTGGGATCGCGGCATCGTCGCGGTGCCGGACACACCCGGACAGCCGCAGCACGTCGTGAACGCGGTGCGGTTGGCGGACGGAGTAGCCCTGCTGGACGGTCAGCTCGGTCGCCCGGTCGAGATCGCAGATGACACCGAGGCGTGGTTCCTACCGCTGACCGAGGGCGCGACGCTCGTCGGCCCCGCCGTCGCCGCGACGGACCTGCACGCCACTCAGGCCGGCGCGGCCCGGCCTGGACGGCCGCTACCCATCCCGCCGTCGCGGATCGAGCAAAACCCATACCGACTCTTGGCCGAGGCGGTCGATAGCCTGGTAGCGGGCGAGGCCAGCAAGGGGCAACTCGATCTGCTCCGCATGACGTTCGAGGACAGGACGCTCGATGCTGGCTCGGTGGTCACCGGATCGCTGAGCCTCCCCTCGGACTCGCCGCCGCTGTTCGGTCCGATCGGTGAGGTGCTGGCGACGAATTTCCCGCAGGGCCTCATGCTGTTGAGCTGGGGGGACCTCGAACCCGCACCGCACTCCATCACAATCACAATTGAGGTGCCGCCGCAGTATGCGCGGCGGGTCTCCTCTTCGGAGGGCGACCCCTACGTGATGGTTGATCTGCGCGCACTGGCCGACCGTAACGCCGTGCTTCAGCGGTCCGGCGTGGTCACCTTGCCAGAGCCCGTTTCGGCGCCGGCGACCGGCGGCGATCTCGTGGACAGGCTGCAGGGCCTGCTAGACAACCTGGCCAAACGGCCCAAGCCCAACCCGGTCGAACAGAATAGCAATCCGTTGGATATTTTCTTCCACGCGATCAGCGGGATGCTGACGCCGGAAGAAGCGGTGACCGTCGCGGCTTGGGCCAACAGCCAGAAGGCGACGCGGCAGAAAGCGGCCTTGAGCACGCTGGAGAACCTTCCCGCGGGCACCCTCACGCCGGTCTGGCTGAGCGGCAAGGTGTACCTGGCGGTCGGGGCCGCCGACATTAAAAAAGTCATGCTTCTCGCCCCGGTGCCGCCTGGGAAATTCTCGCTGACCGAGCAGTTGCTGAACGTGCCTGCCGAGGTCTACCTCAATGGCGAGGGCCAACTGGCGCAGATCGTCCTCCAACCGGCGAAGCCCGTCGCGGGTGCGCACACCGTCGACGAGGTGGGCCCACCGGTCAGCCACCCTGCGGAGACCGTCGCGGGTGCGCTCACCGTCGACGGGGTAGACGCACTGGTCAAAAAGGGTGTCACCCGCCTCGAGCAGGGTGATCTCACTGTCTTCATCGTGGACGCAGAGAGAGCAAAACCAGCCGATGTCGAGTCGGTAGTTCGAATCAGCCACCAGGCCGCCGGCGCATTCGCCAGCATAGACAAGCACCTGAAAGCTGTCCTGGTGCTGGACAGGGTTGGTCACCCGACCGAAACCATCTATCGCGAATTGGCGTCGGACTTCGGCGTGTTGATCGCTCACCCGATTCACGCCCACACCGCGGTGGTCGCGGGCCGGCAGGGTCAGTCGCTCAGCTCTCCCTCCGGATGGGCGCTCACCGATCCGGTCGGGAACACTGTAGAGCTGGAGGTGAGGGCGGGAGAGCCGGAAAAACTCGACCCGTCGCGGTTGCAGCACATCGTCGACAATTGGAGCACATTTCCGGCGGCCGGGCCCACCAGCAGGAGTGCGCCCGCACCGGCCCCGACCGCCGAGAAAGCGGCCGTCCGCTCACGGCCCCTTCCCTCTCTCCCGACGACCACCACGGCCGCGCCCGGTCCACAGACGACCGTCGCACCCGCACCGGCCACAACCGCCACGGCCGCGCCCGGTCCACGAAGGACTGTCGCACCGGCACCGGCCACGACCGCCCTGTCGCCCCAACCGGCTGGCGAGATCGTGCGCTATCTGGCATGGAACCAGCAAGCCCTCAACGACACGCTCACCGCACAAACCGCCGGCATCCATCTCCCACCGGGAACGGTGACGGTCGCTGGCGTGGTGGGACTTCACGAAGGCAGCCCGTTCCTCTGGGATGGGCTCAACGCGGTTACTCCAAGGGCGGTGGCCAATGACGAGCTTTTCAAGAAGTTCGGGAACGGTGCGCGTCGCATCCTGGTGCTTCAGCTCTACGGGGACCCGGAAGCGGCTAGGGAGTTCACCCGCGCCATCCAGCAGCGGATCACGGATGCCTTGTCCCGCAGCGTCCGCGCCCCGAGCCGCGTGGTGCTGGGCAGTCACAACCCCGCCGACGACACGATCCTGTGGTACGCGGCCACGGGGCCGGTTTTCCAGCTACACCGAGCGCAATCTGTCGACGAGGCGCTGCGGGCCGTTCCGCCGGCGATCAACGTGATCTCCGAACTGGGAAACCGCCTTGACGGTCACACCTCATCCCCCGATGTGCCCACGGCAGAACTGGTCAATGTCGCGCTGACGCCAGGAGCGGGCCAGGGGTCGCTGCCAGCAAGCCTCAAGCGCGAGGTCCGCGTACCGGTCCGCCGAGGAGCCACCATCGCGGAAGTCGCGGAGGCGGCCCGGCATTACCTGAAGCCACACACGCTGCGCGAGGACATCTCGCGCGCCGACGGCCGCGTGACGGTGCCGGTCCGCATCGGCCAGGGCCTTTCCGCGCACACCATGGTCCTGCCGGCCGTCCACACCCGCTTCGAGCCATCGGCGTTGGTCACCCGAGGGGAGGCTGGCTACGACCGGGCGGAGCACGTCTGGATCAACAAACACCAGGTGGTTGCCGGAGCGGACGGCCCCATCATCTATACCGCCGTACCGGTCGCCCCACACGTTAAGATAGCTGAGCTTCTCGATCGACTGCGGCCGGAATTCGTCGCCTCGATCACCATCGAGGCCGGCAGGACCGACGGCGACAAGATCACACTCCCTCCCACCTTGGGAACCCACGAGGGTGAGAAGGTGACAGCTGCCACCTACACGAGTCGCCTGCCAGACCCTGGGGACGGGATGCACGTCGTGATCCTCCAGGAGCCGTTGGCGACCGAGGACGACCCATTCGTTAAGAAACTCGCGAGTAAAGCGTTCGTCCTCGCGAACCTCGTAGACGACAACGGAAACCGTGGTTGGCTACCCTTCCGGACGAATAACATTCCGAGGAAATTCTTCGGCAACAATGGTTTCACCACGGCTTTTGCATCCCTGTTCTGGCATGACCAGGACCACCGGGATTGGTTCCTCGAGCCCGCAGCCCAGCAGAACGCGGTAACAGCTCTCTGTGCGGGCAAGATCGCGGAGCCGAACGACGTGTCCGCCCTGCTGGTGCGACGAGCGATGGCCGCCGCGCCGCCCAACTCGGCCAGCCACCTCCTCGGCTACCTCACGCTGCCGCGGGATGCCCCCACCACTGGCCCAATCGTTGACCTGCTGTCGCACTTTCCCAGCGGCCTGGCCATACTCAGCCACGAGCGCGAACGCGGAAGTATCCAGGTGCAGGTGCCATCCCGCTTCGGCGCGCTCGTCGGGGCAGAGGCCTCCGGCCAGCATCGGACCGCGACCGGCGGATCGTGGGTACTCGACGTCAGCGCCCTCGCCGAGGCCAATGCCCAGCTGGACGCCCGCGGCCAGGTGACGCTGCCTCCGACCGAGACCGCCACACTAGGCATATCTCGGGTGCGAATGTTCCTCAGCGTAAGAACGCGGGTCGCGCCCGACGAGACACCTGTACGACGGGCCGAAATTCTCTTCCGGGCGGTCGCCGGCAAGCCGACTACCGTCGACGCGTCGGCCCTCTCGTGGTGGGCCGAGACACGCGGTGCCAACAAACGTTCGACCCCGGCGGCGACGCTGTCCCAGCTCGGGGGCGGCGCGGTCACCCCTGTGTGGACCGCAGCCGGGGAGATCGCGCTGGCCGTGGGCACAGACGATCCGATACAGCCGATCATTCTCAGCACGAGCAATGAGGAGATCGATCTACCCACCCTGGGCCGTGAAGTCGATCTCCTGCTCGACGACGACAATCGACTGGCACAGATCGACCTGAGCGTGGCCGGTCACGCCGTCGTCGACCTGCGCGGTCCGGCGCGAAACACCTCGGAGGTCGCGCCCGCCGACGCACCCATCGACCTCGCCGACACGGTGATAGCTGAGCTAAGTCGACGCAAAGTCAAACTGTCCCCGGAAATGCGACGGCAGCTGCAGGGCGTTTACAGCCACCCTGTTGGACGCCGGAGCAGCACGGTGGGCGCGAGCCGCAGCATGGTGGATGCCCTCGCACGGAAGGTCACCGGTACGCGGAAGCATGCCGATCCGGCCGCGTCATTCCGGAATCAGTTACTCGCGCAGGTTCTGGAGTCGGCCAGAACGAACGGCACCGCACTCACGTCCGAGCAGGTGCTGCCGATGCTGCAGACGTTCATCGAGGCCAACGGCCTGGGTTCGGGCGCAGTCGAGGTGACCGACGAGATGGTTCAGGGCTTCATGCTGGACATGGCCGCCCCCCACATGCCGGCGCAGCGTAGGCGGCAGTTGCCAAAACCCCCCAGCCTGGCTGGGGCGCCTGTCTGGCCGGTCGATGTGCGTAGCCCCGTCGTGGTGCCGTGGGCATCGGAGGTCGAGGCGGCTCGCGCCGAGGCGACAGTCGGCGTACGCGCCCACGTCTCCGTCCACCCGCACTCAGACCAGCTGACCCGCTCCGCCTTCGACGTGCGCCGTTACTTGCTCAACGACACCTGGCGCACCGAACTCACCGTCCGCGTATCCATCACCGACCCTCATCACCTCACGTCCGACGACGGCGACCGAGTATTCGCCGCCCTGCTGTCCGGCGCCCGCAAACTCAGCGATAACCCCACAAACGTCCTGCCCACCATGGGCGACCGACTCACTTTCCGGGTCGAACGAGTCCCACCGGGCACCAATGCCCACCTACCGATCGAACTCACCGTACGACCCAACGGCGGTACCGGCGCCATGAACCAGTTCCGCTGGTGGACCGACGCCCCCGCCGAGGCGTACGTCCACGAACTCCTGCACAACCTCGGTCTGCCGGACGACCCCGTTCGCGGCAACACCATGGGCATCCCCACTCTCAGCACCGACGGCACCGCCCTGCACCCCGAATCGCACCTCGCCCAGGGCGCCCTCCAACCCCGACAACTCTTCGTCCTCCAACAACTCGTCGGCGACACCAACGCTCTGGGCGGCTACGACGGCACCGAAACCGTCCCCATCCGCGCCGAACAGATCGACGCGCGGCACTCCGCGATGGTCGAGCCAGGGCAGCCGCCGTCGTGGCCGCTGCGGTTGGACGATGGCGTACAGCAGAAATCCCACGTCTACGTCATCTCGAGCAGCAACGCGGGCGTGGCACGGACCACGGTCGAGCAGCTGGCCGCCCTGGCCGATGCCGAGCGCCCCGTCGTCCTGCTCGGCACCCCGCACTCGAGACGGACGGCCGACACCGCGCATGACATCCGCGCGCTGAACCATCTTCTCGAACAGTTCGCCCAACGCGGCCAACTGCCCATCGTCGTACGGCGTGGAGCCGTCGATCTCAGCCTTCTGCGGGTCACCGAGCAGTACGGCGCGACCGTGCTGCACCAGATTCCGCAGGGGGCCGGCGGCGGCCTCGCGCAGCTCGAACCGAGCTGGCAGGCCACCGTCGCCCGAGCGGATGGGGGCACCGAGACCTCCACCGACCTGTGGTCCCGGCTCGATGCCGGCGTCCTGGCCGCAGCGAGGATGATGGCCCACCCGACTGTTGCCGTCACCCGCGTCGACGACGCCCTCGGCTCCCTCATCTGGGCGCCGGTCACCAACCGGCGTCAGCTGTTCAAGCAGCTCCGCGAGACCTGGTCACCGCAGGACGTCACGGCCCACCGCGCGCACGTCGAGCAGATGATCCAGCGGGTCCCCGATCAACGCGACCTGCGGGTCTTCGCCCCGGCACTGGAGTTCAGCTCGACCGGGCACGTCGACGTCGTCTTCGACTACGCCGACGCCACCGTCGAGGCCCACCGGCCGAGCACCCTCCTGCAGGCCGTGGGAAGCCTTGCGGCCGCCGGGCACCTCGGCACCGGCCTCGAGGGCGGCCTGAGCACCGCCAACCTCGCCGACATGGTCACCGCCATCGACGGCCCCACTGACGCCACCGCAGTGACCGTGTCGATCCTCGGCATGATCAACGACATCAAGTCCGCAAAAAATTTCGACGTCGCCGGCAAGTTCATCGCCGAAAACCGGGACAGGATCACCGCCGAGCAGAAGGGCCAGTGGGCCGATGCCATCGCCGCGCTGCGGACCGACCTCCCGCAGCACGTCGCGCAACTCGATGTCCTTATCACGGACGTCTTCAACTGTCCTCCGAAAGAGCCGGCCGAGTCGTCATGACAAGGACCGCCGACGTGACACGTGCAGCGGATCAGCTTGGCGGGGGCCGGCCGCTCGGTTCGCGGGCCTCAGGCGCACCGTGAGAAGAGCGGCGGTCAGGATTCGCGCTTGGCCTTGCTGCGACGGATCCGCCGACGAAGAGTTTCGTCACCGCCGGCCAGCCGGGTGAAGGTGAGCATGTTCGCCAGCGCCACGGCGACGATCGCGAGGCCGACCTGGATCGCGAGCACGATCCAATCCCAGCGCAGCACCCACACCCGCACGCCGGCGTCGTCGTCGACGTGCAGCGCCCTGGCGACCACGGTGCCCAGCACCGCCGAGCCGACGCCGATGACGAACGTGGCGACGACGCCGATCCGCTGCCTCCCCGGCAGGATGAGCCGGCCGAGCAGGCCGACGAGGGCACCGATGAGCACCGCACCGAGATGACCGGATACCAGCATTGCTGTCTCTCCCCTTCCAGCAGTGCCGAACTACACGCCCGATTCTCACGTTCCCGGAAAGCCGACCCCCGATAGGCTGACGGGCCTTTCGCCCGTAGACCGAAGGACGCCCATGGCCCGCCCCTACCGCCCCGGACCGAAGCAGTTCGTCTTTACCGCCGGTGACGGCACCGCGCAGCACGTCTCGGTGGGCGACCCGCAGGAGGCCTATGTGGCGTTCTCCGCGTTCTTCCGGGGCCGAGACTCCGACACGTACACGATCAGGGACGAACCCGCGCGGCAGAGCCTGGTGCTCATGCCCCGCCTGGGCGTGATCTCCCGGATCGAGGAGGCGGACCCGCCCCGGTCGGCACACCTGCGGGTCGACCGGGCCAACCGCTACCTTCCGAGCGCAATGCTGTTCTTCGAGAACGGCTATCGCGGCCTCGACCACTTCGGCCAGTGGTTCCCCGACCTCGCCGACCTCGACGCGGCACCGGAGACCCGCGGTGCCGCCCGCGCCGCCACCATCACGACGCAAGCAGCGGCGCTCCACGAGGTAGCCCGGATCTGGGCAAACTCGGGCCACGTCGACCCCAGCGACCAGTACTACGTCTTCTTCGACTCCCACGACGCCGACGACGACCGCGCCGATCGGGCCACCCTGCTCCCGCTGCTTGAACTCCTCGGCCTCGAACGAGTCGATGCCGCGGCCGACAATGCCGGAGGCGAGGTCTGGGTGCGCACCGACCCCCGCCTCGTCGCCGAATGCACCCGCTGGTCGTGAAAGGGGCGGGCAGCGTCAGCGGGTAAGCCCGACCAGCGTCGCCAGCCGCGCCACGCCGGCCGGCGCCGGCTGCGCGCACGCACAATCGGCGATGAGGGTACGCGCCAAAGGCCGCCCCCGAACCTCACCCGGCGCGACACTGTCCGCGTCGACCAACGCCCGTGCCGCCCCACGCAGGTCACCGGCCCGAAGGTAGAACCGCGCGACATCGAGCAGGTAGGCACCCCGATACTCGGCCGGCAACCGCCGCCACCCCTCCCGCCGCACGATGCTCACATGTCGTGTCCGTGCGCCGTCGGTGTCACCCCGCTGCGCGGCGAGGAGCACCCGCGCCATCTCCACGACCACCGCCCCGAAACTGGTGGAGTGCGGGTCGTCGTACCCCGCAGGTCGACGGCGACGCCCACGGCCCGGTCGATCAGCTCGCCGGCGCGACGGTGCTCACCGCAGCCGGCGGCAGCGAGGGCGGCCTGGACCAACAACGTCCCACCCACCGCCCACCCTCGACGTTCACCCCGGCGCTCTCCCCAGCCCCGTTGCGCACCCCCACCCCCACCCCCACCCCCGCCCCCGCCCCCGCCCCCGCCCCCGCCCCCGCCCCCGCCCCCGCCCCGATGATCATGAGGTTGGCGGGCACTTTGATCTCCACCAGTCTCGCCAACCTCATGATCACCGAGGTCGGACGAGGGCGGGAGGACGCGGGAGGACGCGGTGAGGGTCGCCGACAGGGCCAGCCAGTCCCGACCCGACGCGCGCAGCGCCTGGGCCACCGCGATTGCCGCTGTCGCCGCGAGGACTCGGTCGTCTTGGGCAGCGCCCATCGCCCGATCGGCGGCCAGCCAGGCGAGGTCAGCCTCGCCGAGCTTGACCAGCAGCAGCACGGTGAGCCGGTACGCCCGCACCAGCAGCTCCGGCGACCGGGCACCCTGCGCGGCGTCGAGCAGACCCGGCACCACGCGCAGCAGCTCCGGGTAGTGCGCGTGCCGGTACGACAACCAGGCATGCCCGACCTGCCGCCTCAACTCATGCGACGGCGGTGGACCCGGCGGGGTGTCGTAGCGGGCGAGCACCTCCCGGATGTCGTCCACCCCAGCCGAGGCGCTCGTCGGGGCGCTGGGCGGCTGACCGAGCAGCACCTCCGGGTCGACTCGCAGGACTCGGGACACCTCCTGGATGACGGAGTACCGGTCCAGGGGGCGGACGCCGCGCTCGATCTTGTCCACCCAGCTCTTCGACCGACGCAGGCGATCGGCCAGCATCTGCTGCGTCATCGACCGCCGCACCCGCCAGCCAGCGACGCGTCGGCCGATGGGGAGGTCATCGCTGGTCACGCCGCCACCGCCGGTCCGGGACCGCACGGGTCATGTCGTCCACGGGTACGCGTTCCGCCTCGGCCTGAGCCAGAATGCGCTGCTTGGCAGCCTCCCGCTCGGCAGCCTCAGCCTGCGCACTCTGGCTCGTCGACTCGTCGTTTCGCATCTTCACCTCCGTCAACCAGGGCGCGACACTCCGCCTCTGCTGCCACCCGGGAACTTCTTGCAATCAGGCAATCGGACTGCCGACTGAGGCGCCAGATGGCGAGCGATGCGCTCGGTTGCGCTGGTCAGGACGTGGCTTGCGCGGGGTTGCGCGGGTCCCCATCGGACGACGGAAACTCCTAGGCTTATTGACCCGTAAGGCAAATAGTTGATGGTCAGGAGGCGGCGTAGCGGACTTCGGGCTTGCGGAACAAGGATTTC
>NZ_JBNCKT010000114.1:0-16425 GCF_049841675.1 Micromonospora sp. DT4 | reverse complement strand
GACCACCACAGAGCCCTCCAACAGCTGATCAGACAAGATCAACTTGCGGCGGCTTGACACAGGGCAACTCACGCCGCCTCCAGGATGTCCGTGGCCGGGTTCTGGTAGTCGGCCTCGTGCGCGGCGACCCCGTCCAGGCCCTTGCCCCGGTCCGCGGGCCGCTTCATGATCCCGAAGGTGCCCTCGGCGATCGCGGTGAGCAGCGTCTGCTCCCCGATACGCTCCAGCAGGTCCAGCGCCTCACCGAGCACCTGGTTGGCGCGGCGACGGATGAACCCGCCCTCCGCCGGAACGAAGTCCTCGTGCAGCCCACCGGCCGCGCCCAGCACGTACCGCACGTTCTGCAGGGCAATGTCCCGGTCGGACAGCCACGGCGTCACCACCGCCTCGGTCATCATCCCCACCAGCAGGATGCCCTGACCGGTCAGCGTGCCCGCCAGGTTGAAGAACCCGTCGAGCAGATTGCCCCGGAACACGTCACCGGTCATGTGCTTGGTCGGCGGCATCCACTTCAACGGCGCGTCCGGGAACAACTCCCGCGCCAGCAGGGCATGCGCCAACTCCAACCGGAACGACTCCGGCACCTCCGGGTTGATCTCGAACGCGTGCCCCAGGCCCAACTGCCAGTCCGCCAGGCCCGCCTCGTGCGCGAAGAACTCGTTGAGCAACTGGGACACCGTCACCGTGTGCGCCTCGTCGACGGCGTCGGCGGTGGTCAGATAGTTGTCCTCACCGGTGTTGATGATGATCCCCGCCCGGGCGTGGACCTGCCGGGAGAACCGCTGGTCCACGAACGTGCGCACCGGGTTGATGTCGCGGAACAGGATCCCGTACATCGAGTCGTTGAGCATCATGTCGAGGCGTTCCAGCCCGGCCAGGGTCGCCATCTCCGGCATGCACAACCCCGACGCGTAGTTGGTCAGCCGCACGTAGCGGCCCAACTCCTTCGACGAGGTGTCCAACGCCGCCCGCATCAGACGGAAGTTCTCCTGCGTGGCGTACGTGCCGGCGAACCCCTCCCGCGTCGCGCCCTCGGGCACGTAGTCCAGCAGCGACTGCCCCGTCGAACGGATCACCGCGATCACGTCCGCGCCCGCGCGCGCCGCCGCCTGCGCCTGCGGGATGTCCTCGTAGATGTCCCCGGTCGCCACAATCAGGTAGATCCACGGCCGCTGCTTCGGGTCGCCGTGCCGCTTGACGAGCCGGTCCCGCTCGGCGCGCCGCCGGTCGATGCGCTTGATTCCCGCGCCGACGGCCCTACGAGCCGCCGACCGGGCCGCCGTCGCCGCCCGCCCCGACGGCACACCGAACCGCACCGACCCGGCGGCGGCCTTCTGCGCCAGCAACGTCACGTCGGTGCCGCCCTCGCGCACCAGCGCGTCGAACACCGGCGCCGCCACCCCGTGACCCAGGCCCACGTCCGCGACGACCGCGTCGACCAGCCGGTTCACCCACGGAATGCCCTCCGAATCGGCGCCCGTCACCCCGGCCAACCGCAGCACCGCCCGCTCCACCGACACCGTCGTGTGGCTGCGCGCCAGGTCGACCACCGGCTGACCGGCCCGACGCGCCAACTCCCGCGCCCGCGCCACCAACACCGGATCAAGATCAAGCTTTCCGGTCACGCCACACCGCTCATCTGCTCGCTCACGACGACCCTTCCTCATAGATGACCTCACCGCGCAGCACCAGCCGCCGACACACCGGCAGCGCAGTCGGATCATCCGGACCCCGCAGCTCCGGATCCTCGGCCAGCAGCACCGGCAGCCCTCGCTCCACACCCGCCGGCGTCGACCACACCGCGAACGTCGCCGGAGCCCCCAGCGCCAGCACACCCTCGGCGTCCAGGTGCACCGCCCGCCACCCACCCCGGGTGTGCGCCGCGAACGCCGCCCGCACACTCATCCGCTGCGCCGGATTGCGATGCGCCGCCGCCGCCCGCACCGACCCCCACGGGTCCAGCGGCGTCACCGGCGAATCCGAACCGAACGCCAACGCCACACCCACACCGTGCATCGCGCCCATCGGATTCGACTCCAACGACCGCGCAAGGCCCAGCCGCGCCTCGTACATCCGGCCCGCGCCGCCCCACAACCTGTCGAACGCCGGCTGCATGCTCGCCACGATCCCGTACTCCACGAACCGCGCGATCATCCGCTTGCTCATGATCTCCGCATGCTCGATGCGGTGCCGGGCCGCCCGCAGCCGCTCCACCCCCAGCGTCGCCGCCGCCGCCGCGAACCCGTCCAGGACCGTGCCGATCGCCGCGTCACCGATCGCGTGGAACCCACCCTGCAGGCCGTGCGCCGCGCAGTCCACCAGGTGATCACGCACCTGCTCGACCGACAGGTACCCGTGCCCGCAGCCGTCACCATCGCCGTACGGCTGCGACACGTGCGCCGTCCGCGACCCCAACGCCCCGTCGGCGAACAGATCCCCGCCGGCCCCCACCGCACCCAGGTCCCGGGCCCGCGCCGCACCGCCCAGCTCACCCCAGTACCCGTACACCTCGGGCACCCCCGCGCCGGAGATGCCCAGCAGGCCGGTGAAGTCCTCCTCGTCGGAGATCTCCGGACCACCGCACTCGTGCACCGCCGCGATACCCAGCGACGCCGCGTGCGCCAGCGCCACCCGCTGCGCCGCGACCCGCTGCGCCCGCGTCACCGACCCCTGCGCCGCCGCCCGCACCACATGGTGGGCGTCGCGGCGCAGCCAGCCCGAAGGGTCGTAGCCGGCCGCGTCCACCGCCTGCGGGCACGCCGCCAGCAACGCCGACGACACCAACGCCGAATGGATCGACGCCTGCGACAGGTACACCCGCCGGCCACCCGCCGCCCGGTCCAACGCCGCCGCGTCCGGCAGCGTCGCGTCCGACCAACCCGACTCGTCCCAGCCGTGCCCCAGCACCACCGCGTCCGCCGGCAGACCCGCCGCGAACCCCGCCACCGCGTCCAGCAACTGCCCCGCCGAACGCACCCCGGACAACTCCAGCCCGGACAACGCCAACCCGGTGTCCGTGGCGTGCACGTGCGCGTCCACGAACGCCGGCGTCACCAGCGCACCGTCCAGGTCCACCACCCGGTCGGCCGGCGGCGCGTCACCGTCGGTGCCCAACCAGGTGATCCGCCCACCGGACACCAGCAGCGCGGTCGCGCTCGGGTCGGCCGGACAGTGCAGCACGCCGCCGCGGTACAACGTCGAGGGGTTCGTCATGACCTCAGTCTGCCGCCACCCGCGCCGCGAACAGCCGACGCACCCCCGGCTCGGCGCGCAGCAGCCCCAACGCCAACTCCGCGTGCCCCGGCACGTACCCGTTGCCGACCAGCATCGTCACGTCCGCCGCCAGCCCCTCCGCACCCAACGCCGCCGCCGAGAAGCTCGTCGCCATCGAGAAGAAGATCACCGTGCCGCCGTCCGCCGTCGCCAGGACCGCCCCGTGCTCACAGCCCGGCACGTCCACGCAGACCACCGTCACGTCCGCCGGCGCCCCCAGGGCCGTGGTCACCGCCGTGGACAACCCCACCGGATCCCGCGCGTCCGCCAACGCCACCACCGACGCCAGCCCGGCCGCCGTCAGCGCGTCGCGCTCCGCCGCCACCGGAACGACCCCGACGGTACGCGCCGCGCCCGAGCGCCGCGCCGCCGCGAGGGACAGCGACCCACTCTTGCCCGCCCCACCGATCACCGCGACCCGCACCGGCGTCGGGTCACCGGCACACTGACGATCCTCCACGTAGCGCGACACGACCCGCGCCGTCAGCGCCGGCGCCCCACACACGTCCAGCACCGCGAGGGACAGCTGCGGATCCTCGTCCTCGGGCAGCACCGCGGCGATCGACCGCGCGAACAGGATCGCCCACCCGTCGCAGGGCACCTGCTCGCTGCGCCCGTCCCAGCGGGCCAACCCGTCGGTGATCACCAACGGCGTCAGCGTCAACGACACCAGCGTGGCGACCCGCTCACCGGGCTTGAGCCCCAATGGGGAACGCCGACCCGACTCCTCGACCGTACCGATCAGCATCCCCCCGGAGCCGGTCACCGGGTTCTGCATCTTGCCCCGCGTGGAGATGATCTCCAGCACCTCGGCGCGGACCGCGTCACCGTCGCCGCCGTGCTTCTCCGACAACTGCCGAAAGCTCGCCGCGTCCAGGTTCAACCGCTGCACCCGGATACGCACCTCGTTCGGCGCGATCGCCGCCGACGCGTCCAGGCGCCACGCCGCCTGCGGCAGCACCCCCGCCGGTTGCACGACACGGTGCAGACCCACCGGTGACGTCACGCCGACCTCCCCTGCCCAGCCGCTCGAAGCCCCGGCCAGGGCTCGCGTAACGGGAAAACTTACGGCAGACTAATTTCTTCGCCGGATATTTTCCAGTAGCCTTCGAGCTTCGAGGATCCACCGCAGCACCAAGGAGGGGCCGTGACCCAGACCATCCCGCACCCCCGTCACGCCCCGGTCGCCGCACCGACCGCCGGGCAGCCGTACGAATACCACCGCCGCCCCCTGGTCGAACCCGACTGGACCCGCTTCCCCGGCTGGCGCACCGTCACCCGCGACCAGTGGGAATCCGCCCAGTGGCAACGCGTCAACTGCGTCAAGAACGTCAAGCAGCTCCGCGCCGTCTTCGGCGACCTGATCGACGACACCTTCTACGCCGACCTCGAGGCCGACCAGAAGGCCCTGGCCACCATGTCCATGCTGGTGCCACCACAAATGATCAACACGATGGTGCCGTTCGCGCCCCTCACCACCGAGGCGCTGCTCGCCGACCCCATCCGCCGCTACATGATCCCGGTCTCCTCCGACCGACGCACCGACTGGCCCTCTCACCCCTACGCCAGCCGCGACAGCCTCCACGAGCACGACATGTGGGTCGCCGAAGGCCTCACCCACCGCTACCCCACCAAGGTCCTCGCCGAACTGCTCTCCACCTGCCCCCAGTACTGCGGCCACTGCACCCGCATGGACCTCGTCGGCAACTCCACCCCCACCGTCGACAAACTCAAACTCACCCTCAAGCCCGTCGACCGCTACGACGCCCACATCGCCTACCTCAAGGCCCACCCCGGCGTACGCGACGTCGTCGTCTCCGGCGGCGACGTCGCCAACGTCCCCTGGCGCAACCTCGAGTCGTACCTGATGCGGCTGTTGGAACTGGAGACGGTGCGCGACATCCGGCTCGCCACCAAGGCCCTCATGGGCCTCCCCCAGCACTGGCTGCAACCCGACGTCGTCGAAGGCCTGGAACGCGTCGCCCGCACCGCAGCCCGCCGCGGCGTCAACCTCGCCATCCACACCCACGTCAACCACGCCCAGTCACTCACTCCACTGGTCGCCAAGGCCGCCCAGACCGCCCTCGACGTCGGCGTCCGCGACGTCCGCAACCAGGGCGTGCTCATGCGCGGCGTCAACGCCACCACCCCGGAGCTGCTCGACCTCTGCTTCGCGCTCCAGGGCGAGGCCGGGATCCTGCCGTACTACTTCTACATGTGCGACATGATCCCCAACGCGGAACACTGGCGGGTCCCGGTCTGGCACGCCCAGCAGCTCCAGCACGACATCATGGGCTACCTGCCCGGCTACGCCACCCCGCGGATCGTCTGCGACGTGCCCTTCGTCGGCAAGCGCTGGGTGCACATGCTCACCGACTACGACCGTGAGCGCGGCATCTCCTACTGGACCAAGAACTACCGCACCTCCATCGAGTCCGCCGACCTGGAGGCGCTCAACAAGCGCTACGCCTACTACGACCCGATCGACACCCTGCCCGCCGACGGCCAGCAGTGGTGGGCCGACCACCGCGACGACTGACCCACCCGAGGTGTTGGCCGCCCACTCAACCGGCGGCCAACACCTCCGACAACGGCGCCGGCACCAACCCACGCTCGCGTAACCCGGCCAGGATGTGCGGCAGGGCCTCGTCGGTCATCGCCGCGTTCGCCTCCGTCACATGCATGATCATCACCGAGCCGGGGCGGACGTGGTCCAGCACGGCGCGCACCAGCGGCTTCCACGCCTTCGCGAACGGATCACCGCTGATCACGTCCCCGTCCACCACCGTCACGCCCAACGGTGCGAGGGCGTCCAACGCCGCCGCGTCGTGGCAGAGGCCCGGAAAGCGGAAGTACCTGGTCTGCCGACCCCCGTACGGCGCGATCACCTCGAACGTCTTCGCCACATCGCCGGCCAGCTCGTCGACCGGCAACCGGGGCAGGTCGTAACAGCCGGCGGTGAACGCCGCGTGCCCGTAGGTGTGGTTCGCCAACTCGAAGCGCGGGTTACCGGCGATCCGCCGGGTCACGTCCGGGTACCGCTGCACCCACTTGCCGGTCAGGAAGAACGTCGCCGGCACCTGCTCCCGCTCCAGCAGGTCGAGGATCCGCAGGTTGGCGTACGACCGGACCCTCCCACTGCGCAGGTTGGCCAGCATGCCGTCGGTCATGTCCGCGTCGAAGGTCAACGCGACCCGGTTACCGGACCGTGGCCCGTGGTCCACGACCGGCGCCCGGGTTCCGACCCGCGTCGCCCCGGGGACAGCCGAAACCGTCGCCACTGTCGGCGTCGGGACGGTCTGCGGTACGGCGGGACCGGCCGACGTCGCCACCGGGCTGCCCGGGGGCACGGCGGGGCTGGCCGAGGTCGCGGCGGGACCGGCCGGGGGCACGGCCGCAGAGGTCGAGGAGCCGACGAAGACCGGCTGATCCGGCGGCGGCACCCGCGAAGCCGTGCACCCGGCACCGCCGACGACTGCCACCGTAACCAGTACGCCACACCAGAACGGGCGAAGCCGGGGTCGGATCACGCCGCCGATCATCGCAGACGCGAAGACCTCTCACCGCCCCCGCCCGCGCCGATCTTGCACTTCCAGTCGTCGGATTGACCTGGATATCCCATATGCCGCAACAGAAAGTGCAAGATCGCGCCGGTCCGGAACCTCGGGTTGTCGATCATGGAGTTGTGGAACGTTGGCCGCCAACGCGTCGAACGACACCCGCCGCACGGGGCTCAGCCGCCCCCCGGAGCACTGTCACGCCGCCGACCCCAACCGCCCACACGCGTCGGGTCCCCGGGCAGCACCTGCCCGGGGACCCGACGACCGCTCAGGTCACTTGTTGAAAGCGTCCTTAATCTTGCTGCCGGCATCCTTCATGCTCTGCCCGGCCTGCTTGGCGCGCGCGTCGCCCTGCTGGCTCGCGCCCTCGCCACGCATCGACTCGTTGTCGGTCATGTCGCCGACCCGCTCCCTCGCGGCACCGGCCATCTGCTCGACCTTGTTCTTTGCCTTCTCGGTGAAGCTCATCGCGCCTCCTCGGTCTGGCGGTTGTCGAGGCTCGCTTGCCCGGTCTCCCGGTGCCGAAACCGGTGGTGTCGGTCGGCACACTCGCTAGAGCATCCTAGGAAGATAGGTTGAGTGAGGGTGGCCCCGGGCGGCGCCGGCGCGATGGTTAACTGACCGCATGGGAGAGCTCCTGCTGATCCGGCACGGCGAAACCACCTGGAGCGCCAGCCTGCGGCACACCTCGTACACCGATCTGGAGCTGACCCCCGACGGTGAGCGACAGGCCCGCACCCTCGCGGCGTTCCTGGCCGGCCGGCCGTTCGCCACCGTGCTGTCCAGCCCCCGCTCCCGTGCGCTGCGCACCGCGCAGTTGGCCGGGCTCACCGTCGACGCGGTCGACGAGGACCTCAGCGAGTGGAACTACGGCGAGTACGAGGGTCGCACCACCGTCGACATTCACGACGACGACCCACACTGGAACATCTGGACCGACGGCTGCCCCGGCGGGGAGTCACCCGTCCAGGTGGGCGAGCGCCTCGACCGGGTGCTGGCCCGCGTCACCCCACTGCTCGATCGCGGCACCGTGGCCCTGGTCGGCCACGCGCACAGCCTGCGGGTCCTCGGCGCCCGCTGGATCGGGCTGCCCCCCTCCGCCGGCGGACGGCTGCGCCTGGAGACCGCCACGGTCAGCGCGCTCGGTCACGAACACGGCCGGCAAGTCATCCTGCGGTGGAACCAGCCGGCTCCTCCGGCCCCCGGGACCGCGACCGACCAGGCACCCCGGCACTGATCTTCGGCGGGCGGTTCTCGTACGGCGTGGACAACACCACTGTCGTCCGGGTCGTCACGTTCGCCGAGGTGCGGATCTCCTGAAGCACCCGCTCCAGGTCGACCGGACTGGCCACACGCACCAGCAGTAGGTAGAAGTCCTCCCCCGCCACCGAGTAGCACGAGTCGATCTCCGGTAGGTGGGCCAGCCGCTCTGGCGCGTCGTCCGGCTGCGACGGGTCGAACGGCCGGATCGCCACGAACGCGGTCAGCGGCAGGTCCAACGCCTCGAACGACACCCGGGCCGCGTACCCCTTGACCACCCCACGCTGCTCCAGCCGGCGTACCCGCTGGTGCACGGCGGACACCGACAGTCCCACCCGCTCGGCCAGGTCGGTGTACGACAGACGGCCGTCAGCGGTCAGCGCGGCGACGATGGCGCGGTCGATCTCCTCCACGGCGAGCAACCTACCGGGAAATCGGCGCGACGGCGACGAGGAAGCCCAACGGCGGGTACGGCGAACCCCCGCCGCACCCGCCCCGCGCCTGTTCAGCTTTTCGCGAGCGCCCGGGAGATCACCAGCCGCTGGATCTGGTTGGTGCCCTCCACGATCTGCAGCACCTTCGCCTCGCGCATGTACCGCTCGACCGGGTGGTCGGCCACGTAGCCGGCGCCACCGAGCACCTGCACGGCGTCCGTGGTCACCCGCATGGCCATGTCGGTGGCGAACAGCTTCGCCTTCGCCGCCTCGATCGAGTACGGTCGCCCGGCGTCGCGCAGCCGCGCCGCTGCCAGCGTCAGCGCGCGGGCGGCGGAGATCTGGGTGGCCGCGTCGGCGAGCAGGAAGCCGAGCCCCTGGAAGTCGATGATGGACCGGCCGAACTGCTGCCGCTCGCGGGCGTAGCCGACCGCGTAGTCCAGGGCACCCTGGGCGAGCCCGACCGCACAGGCGGCGATGCCGAGCCGACCAGAGTCCAGCGCGGACATCGCGATGGCGAAGCCCGCACCCTCGCCACCGACCAGCCGGTCGGCCGGCACCCGCGCCCCGTCGAAGGCGATCTGCGCCACCGGCGAGGAGCGCAGCCCCATGGTCCGCTCGGCGGCCTGCGGCGCGATGCCGGCGGTGCCCGCGTCGGCGACCAGGCAGGAGATGCCCTTCGGGCCGGGCCCGCCGGTGCGGCAGAAGATGTTGTAGAAGTCGGCGACCTGGGCGTGCGTGATCCACGCCTTCGTGCCGGAGACGACGTACGCGTCGCCGTCGCGGACCGCCCGGGTGCTCAGCGCCGCCGCGTCCGAGCCACCCTGCGGCTCGGAGAGGCAGTACGCGCCGAGCAGCTCGCCGCCGAGCATGTCCGGCAGCAGCTTGCGCTGCTCGTCGGTGCCGAACGCGGCCACCGGGTAGCAGCTCAGGGTGTGCACGCTGACGGCCTCGGCGACCGCGAGCCACCGGCTGGCCAGGATCTCCAGCACCTGTAGGTACACCTCGTACGGCTGCGCCGCGCCGCCGTACTCCTCGGCGTACGGCAGGCCGAGCAGGCCGGCGCGGCCGATCGTGCGCAGCACCTCGCGGGGGAACTCGGCGCGTTCCTCGAAACCGGCGGCCTTGGGCGCGAGCTCGCGGTCGGCGAGCTCGGTGGCGAGGTCCAGCAGGTCGTGGGCCTCATCGGTGGGGAGGATCCGATCGACAGTCATAGCGCGATGAGCTCCGTGGGGGTGGTGTTGAGCCGCTGCACGCCGTCCGCCGTGCAGACGACGATGTCCTCGATGCGGGCGCCGTGCCGGCCCGCCAGGTAGATGCCCGGTTCGATGGAGAACGCCATCCCGGCCTCCAGCGGTCGGTCGTTGCCGGACACCAGGTAGGGCTCCTCGTGACCGTCCAGGCCGATGCCGTGCCCGGTGCGGTGCAGGAACGCGTCGCCGTAGCCGGCGGCGGCGATCGGCGTCCGGGCCGCCGCGTCGGCCGCCGCCGCGCTGATGCCGGGGCGTACCGCCGCCACCGCCGCGCTCTGGGCGGCGTGCAGCACCGCGTAGTACTCCACGAACTCGGCCGGCGCGGGTCCGCCCGCCACGTAGGTGCGGGTGCAGTCCGAGCGGTAGCCCGACGGCATGGTGCCGCCGATGTCGACCACCACCGGCTCGCCGACGCCGATCGGCCGGTCCGAGGTGCCGTGGTGCGGGCTCGCCCCGTTCGGTCCGGCGGCCACGATGACGAAGTCGACGCTGGCGTGCCCGGCGGCCCGGATCGCCGTCGCGATGTCGGCGGCCACCTCGACCTCGGTGCGGCCGGGACGCAGCCACTCGCCCATGCGCAGGTGCACCTCGTCGATGGCCACGCCGGCCTCGGCGAGCGCCGCCACCTCCGCCGGGGACTTGCGGATACGCAGCTCGCGCAGCACCTCGCCGGCGAGCCGCTGCGCGGCGCCGGGCAGCGCCGCGCGCAGGGCGAGGACCTGCTCGGCCCACATCCGGTCGGCGAGCCCGACGGCCGCCGCCGGGCCGTCGAGGGCGGCGACGACCAGGGGGTACGGGTCGACGCCGTCGGGATGGTCGGCGATGCGCAGACCGGTGGCGGTCGCCGCCTCGGCGGCGGGACGCTCCAGCCGGGGCACGATCAGAGTCGGCTCGCCCTCGGCGGGCAGCACCAGGCAGGTGAGCCGCTCCCCCGCGTGGGCGTCGTAGCCGGTCAGGTAGCGCAGGTCGGAGCCGGGGGTGAGCAGCAACGCGTCCAGGCCGGCGGCGGCGGTGGCGCGCTGTGCGGCGGTCAGCCGGTCAAGCGGGTACAACTCGTCGGTTCCCACCCCGTCAGCTTAACGGTCGTTTGGGCATGCCCAGAAGCCGCGTACGCCCCGCGCCGGAAATCCACCGACGTTGATTGACATCGACAGTTAACACTCTTTAAGATTTGGCTGCCTCGAGGCCCACCCGTTCCTGCGTCCCGCATGTCCCGCCCGCGACACCCTGCGTGGGCGGGTGTCGTCCCCCGCCCACGCAGAAGGCCCCCATGTCCTCACCACTGCGCCGCGCCCTCAGCGCCGGCCTGCTCGCCCTGGCGACCGCCGCCGCCACCGTCACCCTCGTCCCCACCGCCGCGCAGGCCGTGGTGCTGCCGAGCGGTTTCAAGAGCGTCGGCTACATGCCCTCGTGGGCCGGCAACGTCAACACGATCCAGTACGACAAGCTCACCCACATCAACTACGCCTTCGTACTGCCCAACAACGACGGCAGCCTGCGGGCCGTGGAGAACCCGAGCAAACTCTCCTCGCTGGTCTCCCAGGCGCATGCCAACAACGTCAAGGTCTCCATCGCCGTCGGCGGCTGGAACGACGGCAACGACTCGGCGTTCGAGGCCCTCGCGGCCAACTCCAGCAGCCGGACGGCGTTCGTCAACAACCTGGTCACCTTCGTCAACCAGTACAACCTCGACGGTGTCGACATGGACTGGGAGTACCCGGACCCGGGCGGGTCGGCGAACAACTACACCCAGGTCATGACCCAGCTCGGCAGCGCCATGCACAGCCGGGGCAAGCTGCTCACCGCGGCCGTCGTCTCCGAGGGCTACTACCTCGACGGCGTGCCGACGGCCGTGTTCAGCCAGGTCGACTGGCTCAACATCATGGCGTACGACGGCGGCAGCCCGCACTCCAACTACGACTGGTCGATCAACAGCATCAACCTGTGGAAGAACCGCGGACTGCCAGCCAGCAAGGCCGTTCTGGGCATCCCCTTCTACAGCCGCCCCGGCTACTACACGTACTCGGCGCTCCTCGCCCTGGACCCGGCCAACGCCAACCGGGACTGCACCACGGCCGGCGGTACTCAGCAGTGCTACACCGGCATCCCGACCGTCAAGCGTAAGACGCAGTGGGCACTGGCCAACGCCGGCGGCGTGATGAACTGGGAGCTGTCGCAGGACACCACCGGCTCCACCTCGCTGGTGAGCGCCATGTACGACACCATCATGGGCGGCACCACCCCGCCGCCGTCCGGTCGTACCGGCCAGATCACCGGCCTCGGCGGCAAGTGCGTCGACGTGGCCTCCGCCAGCACCGCCAACGGCGCCGCCATCCAGCTCTGGGGCTGCAACGGCACCAACGCGCAGACCTGGACCGTCGCCAGCGACGGCACGCTGCGCGCCCTCGGCAAGTGCGCCGACATCACGAGCGGCTCCACCGCCAACGGCGCCAAGGTGCAGCTGTACGACTGCAACGGCAGCGGCGCCCAGGTGTGGCAGGCACAGTCCAACGGCACGCTGCGCAACCCGCAGTCCAACAAGTGCCTCGACGTCACCGACAACAGCTCGGCCGACGGCGCCCGCCTGCAGATCTGGGAGTGCTTCGCCGGCGCCAACCAGCGCTGGACCCTCCCGGCCTGACCTGACCCGTACGCCGCGATCCCCGGTCGACGCCCCCGCGTCAGCCGGGGATCGTCGCGTGGTCGCGGGCCAGAGCCAACACCTCGTCGACCGATCCGGCCGGGTCGGTGACCGGGAACTGCACCGCCCGCACTACCGACGTCGGGTCGACCAGCATCGTCAGTCGCTTGAACCGGGTCACCCCGCCGGCGGCGAAGACCGGCAGCAGCAGTCCCGCGGCGAGTGGTTTCCCGATGGGACCGGGGCGGGGGCCATAGCCTGGGATCGGGACGCCCGCACGGGTCGCCCCCACCGGGAGGGCCGACGTGACACCGAACGACGCGAACCGGGCGGCGACCCGCCGTCGCCGGCAACTGTGGGCCGGGGTTCTCGCGCTCGTCGGCCTGGTCCTGCTGGTCGTCGGGCTCACCGTGGCCGACGGCGTCGCCGCCTGGGTCGAGGTGCTGGTCGCGATCCTGCTGCTGGTGACCAGCTACGTCGTGCAGCACCTCGCCCGACGCGACACCGTCTACCGGCACGACGAGCGACGCTGACGTCGCCGGGCGGCCGGGCGTACCGCTGATCGTCGGGGGCTGTGCCAGGCTGTCGGGCGTGGCACACCGATCCCCGATCCTGCTGATCGACGCACCCAGCCTCTACTTCCGCGCCTACTTCGGCATCCCGGAGTCCGCCGCGCGCGCCGAGGACGGCACGCCCGTCAACGCGGTCCGCGGCTTCCTCGACATGCTCGCCACGCTCATCCGCGGTCGGGGCGCCGACCGGATGGTGTGCGCTCTGGACTACGACTGGCGGCCGGCGTGGCGGGTCGAGCTGCTGCCGTCGTACAAGGCACACCGGGTGGCCCCGCAGGGCGGCGAGGTCGTCCCCGACACGCTCTCCCCGCAGGTGCCGATGATCCTGGAGGTCCTCGACGCGGTCGGCATCACCGCCGTCGGCGCGGACGGCTACGAGGCCGACGACGTGCTCGGCACGCTGTCGGTGACCCAGCCGGGCCCGGTCGAGGTGGTCTCCGGCGACCGGGACCTGTTCCAGCTCATCGACGACCCCCGGGACGTACGGCTGCTCTACGTCGGGCGCGGCGTGGCCAAGCTCGACGACTGCGACGACGCGGCGGTCCGCGCCCGGTACGGGGTGCCCGCCGACCGGTACGCCGACTTCGCCGCCCTGCGCGGTGACCCCAGCGACGGGCTGCCCGGGGTGCCGGGCGTCGGCGAGAAGACCGCCGCGCGGCTCATCGAGCGGTACGGCAGCATCGACGGCATCCTGGCGGCGCTGGACGACTCCGACTCGTCCTTCGCGCCGGGCCTGCGCACCAAGCTGGCCGCCGCCCGCGACTACCTGGCCATCGCGCCGACGGTGGTCCGGGTCGCCCTGGACGTGCCGCTGCCGGAGCTGCCCACCGCGCTGCCCACGGCCCCCGCCGACCCTCAGCGGCTGCTCGACCTGGCCGGCCGGTGGAACCTGGCCGGCTCCGCCCGCCGCCTCGTGGACGCCCTGGCCGCCCGCGCCGACGCCTGAGCGGGCGACGCTGCGCACCGAAGTCCACCGCGACCGCACTCGCGGACGCGGGCCGACCGCCACCTCGGGATGCGCCGGTCGGCCGGTGGCTCACCCACGCAGGTTGACCGCAGCGGCACCAAGTGGGTGCCGTTCCTGATGAGCCTCAAGGAGCTGGTGGAGACCGAGCGGGGCAGTCCGGCGCCGCACGACGTCCGGATCAGCGACTGGCACTGAGCCGTCGCTACTTCACCTTCCGGGTGGACGGCGCCACGATGTCCTCGTACTCCGGGTGCTTCACCAGCCACTCGGCGAGGAACGGGCAGATCGGCACCACGGTGCGCCCCCTGGCCCGCGCGTCGTCCATGACCGCGCGGGCCAGGGTCGACCCGACACCCCGGCCCTCGTACGCCGGATCGACCTCGGTGTGGGTGTAGGCGATGACGCCGCCGGTCAGCTGGTAGGTCACGATCCCGGCGACCGCGCCCGTCTCGTCGCGCGCCTCGAACCGCTCCCGCGTCGGCGCGTCTGTCACAGTGAACTGCATCGGACCATCCAAGCACAGCGTCCGTGGCGGCCGTCTCCGGTCGCCGTCTTCCTGCGCGTGCTGGCCCGCCCTACGGGGAGCGGGCCAGCACGGGAGGATGTCAGACGCGCCGGCGGCCGTACACGGCGGCGGTGACGGCCACGCCGATCGCGGCGAACACGACCTGCAGGAGCAGTTCGATCCAGTCGATGCCGGCGGTCTCGTCCACGCCGAGCCCACCGGCGACGAGGGTGCCAAGGATCGCCGCGAGTACGCCGATCGCCAGGGTGAACACGATCGAGATGTTCTGCTTGCCGGGCACCACGAGCCGACCGAGCGCGCCGATGGCCAGGCCGATGATGATCGCGGTGAAGAAGCCCTGGATTTCCACGGGGGCCGTCCCTTCCGAAGGTGTTGTCGTCAGCGACGCTCTCGTGCCCCGGGTCGGGCACCGCCGAAACCAGTGATCGGCGTCCAAAACCGGCAGCGACCGCCCTCGGCTTCGGCCCTTGAGGACCACCGGCCGTGGATCCGGCGCTAAGCGGTCGAAGGCCGGCGCCCGTCCCGACACCGGCCTGTCCATGCCGGGATTACGAGGCCGGGACACACCCCTGACCAGGCGATCACGGCTTAGCGCCGGATCTACTGTCGTTGACAAGGCCGGGACCTCACGGGTTGGACGTTGACGACCTGATCGCGTCGGCGGCTTCCAGGCCGTCAGTGACGTACCGGCAGATCAGATCGGGCGGTGTGATGCCGCGGCGTTGGGCTTCGGCGAACAGTCGCTCGGTGAGCTGCAGGGACATGCGGACTGTGTGCCCGACGGTGGCGTCGCTTCGGGGCGGCGTGGTGTCGATCTCGGCGGTGGACCAGTCCCGGTTGTCCAGGGCGGCTTGCGCGTCGTCGAGTCTGCTCATGGCAGGCGCTCCCTAGAAAAGTCAAAACCCCGGCGGCATACCCGCGAGGGGTAGGGGCGACCGGGGTCTTCGTGGTTAGCATAGCGCGTCTGGCGCTGCGGCGGGAAATGTGGGGGCTTTGGGGTGGAACCGGCTGAGCTGGTGGTCCTGGAGCGGCGGTTGTCGGCTGAGCGGTTGGGTCCGTATCGCGTGGCGTGCGGTGGGGATCTTGCTGCCGCTTTGGCGCTGTATGAGTGGAACGCGGAGGTGTCCGGCGCGCTGGGCACCACGTTGGGCCACTTGGAGGTGCTGCTGCGCAACGCCATGCACGACGCGTTGACCACGTGGTCGACGGCGCGGCATGGGGAGCCGCGCGGGTACCTGGATCCGGGTGGCCTGCTGACTGCTGACGCGGCCCGCGACGTCGACACCGCTCGCCGGCGGGCGACGCGCGATGGACGCTCGGAGACCTCTGGTCGGGTGGTCGCCGAGCTCACTCTCGGCTTCTGGCGCTACCTGGTGGCCAGCCGGTACGAGCGCACGCTGTGGCTCGATTGCCTCCGCCAGGCGTTCCCGGAGCTACGCGGTCGAGGTATGCGGCGCGACGTCAGCAACGCGGTACGCGATCTTCACCTGGCCCGCAACCGGATGGCGCATCACGAGCCGATGTTCAACCGACCGATCGATGATCTGCGTACGGAGGCGCTGCGGGTCGCCGGCTGGATCTGCCCGGTCTCCCGCCTGTGGATCGACGCACAGTGCCGCGTACCCCAACTCCTGGCGAGCAGGGGGCAGCGCCTCGCCGCCATCGTCCCGGCCGAGCTGGCCGAGCTGGCCGAGGCCATCGAAGGCGCCGAGAACGCTGGCGACGTCGCCGCCGCCCGCGAGGCCCTGGCCCGCATCGACGCCGGCGACACGCCCGTCCCCCTAGGCGAGTTGCGTGGCGAGCTGGGCCTGTGACGGCCCTTGGGGACGGCCCTTGAGGACCATCGGCCGTGGATCCGGCGCTAACGACTTGGTGCGCGATAGCTGAGTGACCCGCGCGGATCATGAAGATGGCCGTGCGGGACGATCATGATTGTGAC
>NZ_JBNCKT010000113.1:0-16775 GCF_049841675.1 Micromonospora sp. DT4 | reverse complement strand
CAAACCGGCGTCGAAACAAGGTCTGACCAGCGAAGTCTCCAGCCAAGATCAACTTATCTAGGAAACTCGGGCTAGGTCTGGGATGTCTGGTGCATTCCCTCGGTGACGCGTTGACCTTCACCCGGGTGCCGCTGCTGTGGCCGATCCGGATCCGGGGCTGCCGCTGGGCGCCGTGGGGCATGTGGGCGCCGCTGCGCTTTCGGACCGGGTCGGCGGCCGAGTTGCTCCTGGTCGTGCCCGCCCTGCTCATGCTGGGTGCGGTCAGCGCCTGGACCCCGGTCGCGCCGTAGCGACCACCGCGCCGCGCCACCGGCTCCTGGGTGCGCGTCAGACTGTCGGCGCCCCGTGATATCCATGCATGCCGTTCGGTAGCGAGATGATCACGGAGGCGTCATGCCGTTCGTCAGTCCCCACAAGCGCGGTGGAAAGCCGGTACGCGGCTACTACCGCCTGAACTCGATCTGGAACTTCTGGTTCGGGCTGATCCTGATGCTGTTCTTCTTCGCCTTCGCCAGCAAACACCAGTAGCCAGCGGGAACACCGCACGGGCCGGCATCCACCCCCTGGATGCCGGCCCGTGCTGCGCGTCGTCGACGGGTCAGGTGCGGCAGAGGTGGCACGTGACCGTCGACAGCGCGATCCCTTGCCGTGAGTATCGATCGGACGCCGCCGATGGTGACGGGAGCGTCGGGGCACAGATCATGTGGCACCAGTGAGCATCCTGGGCGATGGCGGCGGATGCCGGCCCACGTCGAGTTCTGGATCAGCGAGCGGCATCAGTGAGGTCGATGACGACGTCCAGGTCGAGGGGTCGGAGTGTGATCGTGAGCGTCGCGGTAGAGGCGTTGACTCGTGCCGGACGGTCGTAGCGGTCGAAGGTGATCATCCATCGTTGCCAGGCCGGGCCGGTAAAACGGGCCATGGTCTTGGGATAGATCGGGTCAGCGTCGCCGGTGGTGGCGTGTATCGAGAGGTTGTCGGTCTGCGGGTCTTTCCACGGTCCTGTCTGCAAGGCGCCGGTGTTGTCCTCGTCGACGACCTCGACCACCAGCGACAGCCCGTGTGGGCTGTCGAGCACACCCCAGTGCAGCAGGGTGAGACCAGCGATCCGGCCGAGTACGGCCGGCGGGCGCAGGAGGCGGGGGTCCGCGATCGTCATGCCGGTCACGCTAACCGCCCGCCTCCTGCACGAGGGTCACATTGAGCAGGACAGGATCGGTTCGGTCGTGCTCAGGACGTTGCCGATGTAGATGCCTCGGGCGTACACGTCGGTCGAGAGCCGGTACTTGCGGCGGTCGGAGTTGTCGCAGCCGAGACCACCGAAAGCGTTCGCGACCCGGGCGCTGCGCCACTGCGAGTCGATCGACCCCTCGTCCTGAAAAACGATGCACCAGATGTCGGAGCAGGTGCTCTGCAGCTCGACCACGATGCGGTGTGGCCAGTCTCGGGCGTTGTCGCAGGTCTGCGCCCCGCCGAACTCCAGCGTCGACGAGCCGAGCAGCCGGGGGTTGGTGAAGTTCCCATAGCAGTAGGACACCGGATAGTTCAGTGTCATCCCCGACGCGGTGCCCTGCTGGAAACGCCACTGGCCGGTGTCCTTGTCGACAACGAGGGCCAGGCCGGCCCTGGCCGCGGCGTCGCTGGTCGTAACGGTAACGGCGGTGCCGGCCGGCTCGGTAGCTGCCGGATCCGCAGCGGCGCCCTGGGCTGGAGACGCCGCGAGTAGGACTGCGGACAGGGTCGATACCGCCGCGAGCCGGACGAGAGAGGGAGTTCGCACGTGCTACCTACTTGTAGCGAACAAACATCCATGATCTTCCATAATTGCGGGATGGTCTGTCAGCTAGCCGTCAGCCAGCATCAGTGGTGTCGGGACCCGCGTGAGGGGGCAAGGCGGCCTTGCCCCCTCTGCTGGTCGTGGCTCGCACGTCTCATGGGTTCGCACGTTCCCCGCGCCGACCGAGGGCGAGGTTGGCACGTCTTATGGGTTGGCGGGTCGCGTCGGCGCGGTGGTGGGCAGCTCGGCGTCGACGTACAGCGAGACGCCGTCAGGCCCTACTTCCCCGCGGGCACCTGGTCCACGACCTCGTCGTAGCCGACCGCGCCGGGTGCCGCGGTCGGCGCGTAGATCACGCGGAGGACGCCCGTCGGGAACACCTCGGTCGCGGTCACCCGCAGGTGGTACGGCGAGTCGCCGTCGTCGAAGAGCCTGCGGCCCTTGCGCGCCGCCACCGGGTGCACCAGCAGACGCAGCTCGTCGACCAGCCCGGCGGCGAGGAGCTGCTGCACGACCGAGATCGACCCGGGGATGAGGATGCCCTTGATCCCGGAGTCGGCCTTGAGCGCGGCGACGGCCTCGGGGAGGTCGCCGGCGACGAGCTCGGAGTTGCGCCAGGAGAAGTCCAGCGGCTGGCGGGAGACGACGACCTTGCGGACGTCACCGAGCTGCTTGGCGAACCCGGCGTCCTCGCCACCCGCAGCCTCCCGGTCGGGCCAGGCCCCGGCGAAGCTGTCGTAGGTCACCCGACCGATGAGCAACACGTCGGACGTGTCGTAGTCCTCGGTGACGGCGCGGCCCATGTTCTCGTCGAAGTACGGGAAGTGCCAGTCGGGGTCGATCTCGGCCACGCCGTCGGCCGAGATAAACAGCGTGGAGATGACCTTCGCCATCGCGGTGCTCCTTCACGTCAGGTGCTGTCGGGCTGGTAGACGGGCACAGCATCGCAAACTCGTCCGACGTTTACTGTCCTCTACGGCCGCGCGCCGCCGCCCGCGCGGCGGCGCGAGGCCCTGCGGCGCGAGACCCTGCGGCGCGAGACACGGACGAGCCCCGGCCGATCGCGGACGGATCGGCCGGGGCTCGTCAGGTCGCGCAGGATCAGGCGATGTCGAACCGGTCGAGCTCCATGACCTTCGTCCAGGCGGCGACGAAGTCGCGCACGAACTTCTCGCGCGCGTCCTGGCTCGCGTAGACCTCGGCGAGGGCGCGCAGCTGGGAGTTGGAGCCGAAGATGAGGTCGACCGCCGTGGCGGTCCACTTCACCTCGTCCGTGGCCAGGTCCCGGATCTCGTACACGTGCTCGTCGGACTCCGACGCCTTCCACCGGGTGCCCGGGGAGAGCAGGTTGGCGAAGAAGTCCCCGGTGAGCACGCCGGGCCGGTCGGTGAGGACGCCGTGCGACGCACCACCGACGTTGTTCCCGAGCGCGCGCAGGCCGCCGACGAGGACGGTCATCTCCGGTGCGCTCAGGTTCAGCATGTAGGCGCGGTCGATGAGCAGCACCTCCGGCTGGGTCTTCTCACCGGCGCGCAGGTAGTTGCGGAAACCATCCGCGCGCGGCTCGAGGACCCGGAAGGAGGCGACGTCGGTCTGCTCCTGGGTGGCGTCGGTGCGGCCCGGCCGGAACGGCACGGTCACCTCGACGCCTCCGTCGCGCGCCGCCTTCTCGACGGCGGCCGAACCGGCCAGCACGATCAGGTCGGCGAGCGAGATCTTCGCCCCGCCGGCGGCGTTGAACTCCTGCTGGATGCCCTCCAGCGTGCTCAGGACGGTCGCCAGCTGCTCGGGCTGGTTGACCTCCCAGCTGCGCTGCGGCTCCAGGCGGATGCGCGCGCCGTTGGCGCCGCCGCGCTTGTCGGTGTTGCGGAAGCTCGCGGCGGAGGCCCACGCGGTGGAGACCAGCTGCTCGACCGTGAGGCCCGAGTCGAGGACCTTCGCCTTGAGGGCGGCGATGTCGGCGTCACCCACCAGCTCGTGGTTGACGGCCGGCACCGGGTCCTGCCACAGCTGCGCCTCGGCGACCCACGGCCCGAGGAAGCGCTCGATCGGACCCATGTCGCGGTGCAGCAGCTTGTACCAGGCCTTGGCGAAGGCCAGCGCGAACTGGTCGGGGTTCTCCAGGAAGCGGCGCGAGATCTTCTCGTACGCCGGGTCGACGCGCAGCGACAGGTCGGTCGTGAGCATCGTCGGCCGGTACTTCTTCGACGGGTCGAACGGGTCCGGGATGATCTCCTCGGCGTCCTTGGCGACCCACTGCTTCGCGCCACCGGGGCTGGTGGTCAGCTCCCACTCGTAGCCGAACAGGATCTCGAAGAAGCGGTTGCTCCACTGCGTGGGCACGTCGGTCCACGTCACCTCGAGACCACTGGTGATCGTGTCGGCGCCCTTGCCGGTGCCGTGGGTGCTCAGCCAGCCCAGGCCCTGCGCCTCGATCGGGGCGCCCTCGGGCTCCGGGCCCACGTGGGTGTCCGCGGCCCCGGCGCCGTGGGTCTTGCCGAAGGTGTGGCCACCGGCGATGAGGGCGACGGTCTCCTCGTCGTTCATCGCCATCCGGCCGAAGGTCTCGCGGATGAAGTGCGCTGCCGCAGCCGGGTCCGCGTTGCCGCGGGGACCCTCCGGGTTGACGTAGATGAGGCCCATCTCGGTCGAGCCGACGCCGGCCGCCATCTCCTTCTCGGAGGCGTACCGCTCGTCACCCAGCCAGGTGTCCTCCGGGCCCCAGAAGATCTCCTCAGGCTCCCACACGTCCTCACGACCGAAGCCGAAGCCGAACGTCTTGAACCCCATCGACTCCAGGGCCACGTTGCCGGTGAGCACCAGCAGGTCCGCCCAGGAGATCTTCTGGCCGTACTTCTGCTTGACCGGCCACAGCAGGCGGCGGGCCTTGTCCAGGTTGGCGTTGTCCGGCCAGCTGTTGAGCGGGGCAAAGCGCTGACCGCCGTCGCCGGCGCCACCACGGCCGTCCTCGATGCGGTAGGTGCCCGCGGCGTGCCAGCTCATGCGGATCATCAGGCCGCCGTAGTGGCCGAAGTCGGCCGGCCACCAGTCCTGCGAGGTGGTGAGGACCTCGGTGATGTCCCGCTTGAGGGCCTCGACGTCGAGCTTGGCGAACTCCTCGGCGTAGCTGAAGTCCGGCCCGAGCGGATTGCCCTGCGACGAGTGGGCGTGCAAGACCGAGAGGTCGAGCTGGTTGGGCCACCAGTCACGGTTGGTGCGCGGACGACCGCCGGTCTTCGGGGTCGGCGAGTCGATCGCCGGGTTCTCGCTCTCACTGCCGTGCGCGGTCACCGAGTCGTGCACGACCGGGCAGCCGGCCGCGGCCTTCTGGTCCACGCCCTGCGCGCTGGTGGGGCCGTTGTCCTGGGTGTCGCTCATGTACTTCCTTCCGAACTGGCGGATCGCTGGGAGTTGCGGTCGGCTGCGCAATCGGGGCAGACGCCCCAGTAGACGACCTCCGCCTCGTCGACCACGAAGCCGTGGTCGTTCGAGGCGGTGAGACAGGGTGCGTGGCCGACGGCGCACTCGACGTCGGCGATGGCGCCGCAGGAGCGGCACACGACATGGTGGTGGTTGTCCCCCACCCGGGACTCGTAGCGGGCGGTCGCGCGGGCTGGCTGGATGCGCCGCACCAGACCCGCGTCGGTGAGCGCGCGCAGCACGTCGTACACCGCCTGGTGCGAGATGGTGGGATGGTCCGCCCGGACCAGCGCGATCACCGTGTCGGTGTCGACGTGGGGGTGATCCCGCAGCACCGCGAGCACGGCCAGCCGGGGTCGCGTCACTCGCAACGAGACCCCTCTCAGCTGCGCTTCGAGGTCGGACATCACGCGCTGCACACTAGCTCACTATTTTGGAACGGATCAAGTTTTCCGCCACCCGCGCGCCGGCGTGGCGCGGCTTTCACTCCCGGTTCACCCGGTGGTGGCGTGCGCCGCCGCCGTCGCGGGCCCGACGCCACGTCAACTAAGGTCCGGAAAATCTCCGGAAGTTCCGGGCGAAATTCGTCAGATGTTGCCCGGGGAACGACCGTGCGGCACCATCGCCTCCTCCGCCTCCGATCGACTACTGACCTCGCCGGACGTAGGCCCAATCGAGCATGACGGCGGGTCCGCCGCCGCCGTGGCGCTTCCGGAAAATGTTGACAAGTGGACGACTGGCTCAATACCGTCCCCATCGACGACGCTCAATCGCCGTCACTGCCCGCACCGCGACTGCCGCCCCCGGTCGTCGTGCCGGACATCCGGTCAACCACCACCACGCGATGCGACGCCGTTGCCGTCACGAACACCCGACAGCCGACGGGTCGTACCGCACCGCTGGCCTCGTGCCAGCCGTGACGAGGAGGAAACACCTCAATGATCGACACCGACCACACCCCCACCGCAGCGCCGAGACGCGGCCGCCTGCGGCTGCTCCTCGGCGCCGCCTGTGCGGTCGTCCTGGCCGTCACCGGCACGGTCACGGCCACCAGCGCGTACGCCGAGGCCGACCGGACGCTCACCTCGAGCCTGACCGGCACGCACAACGGCTACTACTTCTCCTTCTGGAAGGACGGCGGCAACGCCAGCATGACGCTGCGCGAAAACGGCCGGTACTCCAGCAGTTGGGACCGGAGCACCAACAACTGGGTTGGCGGCAAGGGCTGGGCCACCGGCTCGCGGCGGACGGTCAGCTACTCGGCCAACTACAACCCGGGGAACAACAACACCTACCTCGCCCTGTACGGATGGACGCGCAACCCGCTCATCGAGTACTACGTGGTGGAGAATTTCGGCAGCTACAACCCGAGCAACGGCGCCCAGCGGATGGGCACGGTCACCACTGACGGCGGCACCTACGACATCCTGCGCAGCCAGCGGGTCAACGCCCCGTCGATCGACGGCAACCAGACGTTCTACCAGTACTGGAGCGTCCGCCAGAACAAGCGCTCGAGCGGCACCATCACCACCGCCAACCACTTCGACGCCTGGGCCCGTGCCGGCCTGAACCTCGGTACCAACCACGCCTACCAGATCATGGCCACCGAGGGCTACCAGAGCAGCGGCAGCTCCGACGTCACCGTGCAGGAGGGCGGCGGCGGCAACCCGACCTCCGGGCCGACCTCCGGCCCCACCACCGGCGACCCGGGGACCGGCAACTGCACCGCGACGCTCTCCGCCGGCCAGCAGTGGGGTGACCGGTTCAACCTGAACGTCGCGGTCAGCGGCACCAACAACTGGGTCGTCAGCCTCGGCCTCAACGGCGGTCAGAGCATCCAGAACAGCTGGAACGCGTCCGTCAGCGGCACCAGCGGGACCGTGACGGCCCGACCGAACGGCAACGGCAACAACTTCGGCATCACGGTCATGGCCAACGGCAACTGGACGTGGCCGACGATCACCTGTCGCACCAGCTGACGCGCACCCAACCGCACCGCACAGCCCGGCCCCCGCCGCCACGCGACGGGGGCCGGCCGTGACCCGTACGCTGATCAGCGAGTTCGTGGCCGGCCCACCGCCCGCCGTGCCGGCCGCCGGTCGGGGCGTGCTGACCGCCCGCGAACAGGAGACCGTCGAGCTGGTCGCCCGAGGGCTGACGAACGACGAGATCGCCCTGCGCATGGTGATCAGTCCGTTGACCGCCAAGACGCACGTCAACCGGGCCATGACGAAGCTGCACTGCCGTAACCGGGCCCAGTTGGTCGTGTGGGCGTACGAGTCGGGACTGATCACGCCGCGCCGCCGGTGACCGTGCCGTCCCGGCGGCGCGGCGCGAGCCGGTGTCAGGACCCGATCGCGATGGCGAAGAGGTGCATCGTCGGCACGTTCGCCGCGGCCCGTGCGCTGATGTTGGGCAGCACGACCTGGGTCACCGCCTTGCTCTGCAACGCGACGCCCACGTAGTAGACGCAGGCCGCCGTGGCCTGGCGGGCGTTGTTGGGCCGGTTCTGGTACGCGGACACGATGGCGGCTGTCGCGCCGGACTGCGGGCCGCCGTACCAGTCGGGCGTGCTGAGCGTGAACGTCTGGCGGGTGCCGTCCGCGTACACCACCGTGCCGGTGCCCGACACCGCGCCGTACGTGCCGGTCAGGAGGAAGCCGAGCGTGCTGCCGGTGCCGCTGATGCCGATGGTCTGGCCCGAGGCGATCGCGTTGTCGGCGGTGCCGGGGCTGACGTTGGGCCAGCGGAAGTTCACCCCGTTGCGGCTCACCGTGCTGCCCGGGCTGGCGCCGGCCTGTGCCAGGGCCTGCGCGGAGAGACTCGCGCCGTTGCCGTCGAAGTTCGCGACGCTGGTGTTGGTGTCGTTGCTGATGCCCGCGTTCGTGAAGCTCTGCTCCAGCGTCGGCGTGGCGACACCCGTGCTGCTGACCCGGTAGGTGCGTCCCGCCTGCACAGTCACCTCGACCAGGTCGGACTCGATCCGGGTGACCAGGGGCGACGTCCCGTCGGCGGTGTCGACGACGCTGACGGTGCCGGTCAGGAACCGCGACCGCAGGCGGACCGTGCCGGCACGGTCGGGTCGCACGAGCACCTCGGTGGCCGTGCCGCTCGCCCACGTGATGCTGACCGTGTGCCCACCACGTCCCCGCAGGCCGGTCACCCGTCCACTGGGCCAGGCCGGCGGCAGCGCGGGCAGGATGTGCAGCTCACCGATGTGGCTCTGGAGCAGCATCTCGGCGATGCCGGCCGTGGCCCCGAAGTTGCCGTCGATCTGGAAGGGCGGGTGCAGGTCGAACATGTTGGGGGCGAGCCGGGCGGTCGTGGCGAGATAGCGGATCAGGTCGTGGGCCCGCTTGCCCTCCTCCATCCGCGCCCAGAAGTTGATTTTCCAGGCCAGCGACCAGCCGGTGCCGTCGTCGCCGCGCAGCGCCAGCGTACGGCGGGCGGCTTCGAACAACTGGGGGGTGCCGCGCTTGGTGATCTGGTTGCTGGGCGCGAGCCCGTAGAGGTGGGAGATGTGCCGGTGGTTGGGCTCGGTCTCCACCCAGTCGTAGAGCCACTCCATGATGTTGCCGCGCGAGCCGACCTTCATGGGCGGAAGGCGGTCCCGGGTGGCGCGTACCTGGGCCCGGAAGGTGCTGTCCACGTCGAGGATCTCGCTCGCGCGGGCGACGCCGTCGAAGAGGTCCCGCAGGATCTGGTTGTCCATCGTGGGTCCGGCGCACACGCTGGCGTTCGCGTGGTGGCTCAGCTCCGGCGAGTTCGACGGGTTGGTCACCAGGTAGCCGAGGGTCGGCTCGGTCACCAGGGTGTTGAGGAAGAACTGCGCCGCGCCCTTCATGGCCGGGTAGTTCGTTCGCAGGAACTCGATGTCACCGTTGAACAGGTAGTGGTCCCAGATCAACGTGGACAGCCAGGCGCCGCCGGTCTGCCACATGCCCCAGAACGCGCCGTCGACGACGGCGGTGGCCCGCCACGCGTCGGTGTTGTGGTGGGTGACCCAGCCACTGGCGGAGCCATACTGCACCTGGGCGGTCCGCGCTCCGGTGACGGCGAGTTCCCTGACCATGTCGAAGACCGGGTTGTGGCACTCGGCAAGGTTGGTCGTGTTGGCCGGCCAGTAGTTCATCGGCAGGTTGGCGTTGATCGTGTACTTCGAGTCCCAGGAGGGGGTCAGCGAGTCGTTCCAGATGCCCTGGAGGTTCGCCGGCTGGGTGCCGGGCCGCGACGACGAGATCAGCAGGTACCTGCCGAACTGGAACAGCAGCGCGGAGAACTGCGGGTCGTTGACGCTGTTGTGCTGGGCGATGCGGACGTCGGTCGTCTGGTCGGTGGCGGAGGTGCGACCCAGATCGAGGGTCACCCGTCCGAACAGCGCCTGGTAGTCGGCGACGTGCCGGGTGCGCAACTGGTCGTAGCTGTAGGCGCGCGCTGCGCTGAGGCGTTGCCGGGCGATGCCCCCGTAGTCGCCACCGACGTTGCGGTAGTTGACGTAGCTGGAGCCGATCGAGATCAACAGGACGACACTGGTGGCGTTGGTGACCCGCAGGGTGCCGCCCGAGCTCGACACGCTGCCGCCGTTGACGGTGGCGTTGGCCAGCGCGAGGAAGCGGACCTGACCGGTGACGCCCTCCTGACTGCCGGAGACGCCGTCGAGGCCGATCGTCGTGCCGTCCGGACTGGACACGGTCGTACGCTGCGGGCTGTCGAAGGTGACGGTGAAGCTGATCGAATTGCTGTGGTCGGCGGTCAGCCGCATCGCGATGACCTGGTCCGGCGCGCTCGCGAAGACCTCACGCTGGTAGCGGATACCGCCCAGGACGTAGGAGGTCGTGGCCGTGGCGGTGGTGAGGTCGAGTGTGCGGTTGTGTTGGGACGCCCCGCTGGCCGAGCCGAAGGCGAGCCGGAGGTTGCCGACGGTCTGATATGCCAACTGCCCGCCGGGGTTGCCCATCATGGTCTGGTTGATGAGGTCCTGGGCCTGCGTCCACTGGTTGGCGTTGACGAGTCGCCGGATCTCCGGCAGCGCGGCCGCGCCTCTGGTGTTGCTCGGGTCGTGCGGCCCGCCGGCCCAGACGGTGTCCTCGTTGAGCTGAAGTCGCTCGGCGTCGACGTTGCCGAACACCATGGCGCCGAGCCGGCCGTTGCCGATCGGCAGGGCCCGCAGCCAGTCCGTGCCGGCGCCCTCGTCGTACCAGAGGGCGAGGTCGTTGGCCGCCAGCACCTGCGGCGGCGCGACGGAGTCGGCTTGGGCGGTGGCCGTCCAGGGCAGCGGTAGCAGGGCGCCACCCGCGCCGACCGCGCCGATCTTGAGGGCCTGCCGCCGGGTCAGGTCTGACATCGATCCTCCAAACGGTGACCGATGCGGCCACCCAAGCGCGACAACGACGACCCCCGATAGTGGATCCGCGCGGTGACACCGGCCTCGCTGCGCAGGCCGTTTGGCAGACCCTCGGACGCCAAACATCCGATGTGTTTCGGGAAGATTACTCCGGTGCCACGCAATAGGCAACGGTCGATCGCTGGTGGATCACCGCTGCCCGGCGGCGTGCGTCGGCCGATGCGCGGCCCGGTCGGAAGCGTGGCGCGAATCGCCGCTCACGACGACAGCATGCATCCGGCAA
The DNA here is from genome assembly GCF_049841675.1 of Micromonospora sp. DT4. Classification (NCBI taxonomy): domain Bacteria; kingdom Bacillati; phylum Actinomycetota; class Actinomycetes; order Micromonosporales; family Micromonosporaceae; genus Micromonospora; species Micromonospora sp. DT4. Next base: position 5,951 of record NZ_JBNCKT010000113.1, on the reverse strand, counting down.
TCCGCCGCGCATACATCCGATGATTGCGACAGCCGTGCCCGCATCGGCCTCGATTGACCGGCCAGGCGCGGCTGGGCGTCGCTCACTCGGGCAGCGTCGCCCCTGAGTCCTCGGCCACCATGTACGCCGCGTACCAGTCGGGCCAGTCTTCGTCCCGCTCGCCGGTGCGCTCCTCGTGCGCGCCGTGGGCGGCCGCCGCGCGCCGCAGCGCGCCCGCCAGGTCGGTCGCGGACCGGTACGACGTCAGGTCGCTCTCGACGCGCCCCGGCAGCCGCGTCGTGATCTCCTGCATCAGCCAGGTGTTGCCGTCCGGGTCGCGGAACGTGGCGCGCGAGAAGTAGCTACGGCGCTCCGTGTCGAGGCCGTCGGCCGGCCCGTCCGGTGTGACGTGGAAGACGGCACCCACCTCGATGCCGGCGCTGACCAGCGTCTCGCGAGCCGCCTCGATGTCCGACACGACGAGGTACGCCGTCGCCGAGCCCGGCGTCGCCGACGTGAGCTGCGCGCCGAACTGCACCGAGCACGCGGAGCCGTGCGGCGTGAACTGGACGATCCCGGGCGGCGTCTGGTCGAGTCGCCAGCCAAGGCCCCGGTAGAACCGCTTCGCGCGGTCGACGTCCGACACCGGGATGACGATCACCTCGACCTTGACGTCCAGGTTCGCGACGCGCGGGTCGCCCCGGCCAGCCTTCGGGCTCATCGCGACCTCCTGGGCGCTCGCACCACCACCGACGATCACCACGCTATGTCCTGCGCCTCGGCGAGGTACGGCGTTCGAGGCATCAGCCAGGTGCCGCCCTCGTCGCCCTGCGCAGCCCGAACAGGGCGACGAGCGCGAGGAGGATGACGTCCACCAGCCGGGTCGGCGCGGGCAGGTAGCGGATGAGCAGCGCCGAGAGCAGAGCGCCGCTGCCGGTGCCGAGACCGGGGGCGATCGAGTTCGCGAGCGTGCCGCGGGCACGGTCGATGTCGAGCATGGCCGCGCCGACGGCCCCCGTGGCGGCGCCTGCCGCGAGCCCCTGCACGAGGCGGGCGACCACCAGCGCGGGTACGCCGTTGGCGAGGATGAAGACCAACAGCGAGAGGATCTACACGGCGATCGCGGCAGCCAGGACCGGCTGCCGCCCGACGTGGTCGGAGAGCTTGCCGAAGGTGAGCAGCGATGCCAACACCGCAGGCGCGTAGACCGCGAAGACCGCGGTGGTCGTGACCGGCGAGAAGTGCCAGCGCTCCTGGTAGATCCCGTAGAGCGGGGTCGGCGCCGCCGAGGCGGCCAGGAAACGACACGAGGATCGACGCCAGCAGCACCAGGGAGACGTTCGGCGCGAGTCGCGCCCGCCCCGCGATCGACATGTCGGTACTCCTCGTGCTGCGCGGCGAGCGTCGGGCTTGACGGCCGCAGCGGCGTACCCGGTGTGCCGCCCTCCATGCGCCGACGCGGCGCGTGCGATCTACGCGTCTTCGCGCGGCCCGAGGTGGTCGCGCAGCGCCGCCGCGATGTCGCCGGCCGCGCGGATCTGCTCCGGCGCCGACCGCCGCACGGCGCAGCCTGGCCTACCCGCAACCCGCCTTCGTGGAGGTCTGGCACCCGCAGGTCGAGCACCAGCAGGGTGATGACGATGGCGAACACGCCGTCGCTGAACGCCGCCAGGCGACCGCGTCGGTCACCGCGGGATCGCCGTCGCCTGCCTGGATCCCCCGTTGACCTGCGGACATGCCAACAGTCACACCAAGGCGACCTAGCGTAATTGACGAGGGGTCCCTCGTGGACGACCTCGGCGGCGGGATCGGCCCGGCCGCCACGAACACCCGTCGAGGTCGTCGTAGCGGGTGACAACGACCTGCCGTGCCCGCTGCCCGGGACGCTGCCGCTTGAGCGCGTCGACGGCCCGCCGATCGAGCTGGTGTGTCCACTGGGCGTCTTGAGGGGGCCGGTCGGTCTCGGCGGCCGGGGCCCCGGAACGATCAGGACGGGGTCTGGGCCCCGAGCGGCATGAGGGTGGCCAACATGGTCGCTACGTGCCGTTCGGTGCCGTTGCGTTCGGCGTAGACGTCGGCGGCTGCGGTGACAAGGCGGGAGGACGCGCGCAGGACGCGGCCACGGCCCAGCAACCGGTCGCCAACCGCCGGGGCGAGCAGGTTCAGTTTGTACTCGGCGGTCAGCACGTCCCCCGCCACGGACGCCGCCGCCCACGCGCAGGCGTTGTCGGCGACGCAGCCGACCACGGCGCCGTGCACGAAACCGTGGTGCTGCGTCAGCTCGGGCCGGATCGGGACCGCGAGCTCGGCCACGCCGTCGGCGCAGACCAGGATCTCGGCGCCCAGGAACGCGTTGAACGGCGATTGGGCGATGATGTCGCGCATGACCTCGAGGGTGGCCACCGGCCGTCCGTCGATCGGGTTCATCTGGGCTCCCATCGGTCGAAGGCGCCGGCCAGGTACCGCGTCCGGGCCGCGCGCCGCATGATCTTTCCGCTGCTGGTTTGCTGGATGCCCGAGGGCATGACGAGCACGAGGTCGCTCATCGCCACCTCGTGATCGCGCACCACGGCCGCGCGGATCGCGGCGCCGATGTCGGCCGGGTCGGCGTCCCAGCGCTGCTCGCGGCCGATCTCCTGAATGACGACGAGTTGTTCGCCGTCCGGGCCGTCGACCGCAAAGGCTGCGCACGGCCCGGAGGCAAGGGCAGGGTGGGCGGCCCGGACGGTGTCCTCGATGTCGTGGGGATAGAAGTTCCGTCCCCGGATGATGATCATATCTTTGACCCGGCCGACGATGTAAAGCTCGCCGTCGAGCAGCAGGCCCAGGTCACCGGTGCGCAGGTAGGTACGGCCGGACACCTCTGGCAGCTCGGCCCGAAAGGTCGCCGTCGTCTCCGCTGGCCGCCGCCAGTAGCCGCCGGCCACGTTCGGGCCGGTGACCCAAACCTCGCCGACCCGGTCCGGGGGCACGAGGCTGCCGGTCGCCGGGTCGACGATCCGGACGTCCTGGCCCGGCGCGACGGTACCGGAGCCGACAAGGGTACGGCCGGTGCCCTCGGCCACGGGGACAAAGCGGCCTTCGCCCAGCGCCTCGACGGACGCTTCCCGGGTACGGGCACCGCGCCCGGCCCCGCTTCCGCTGACCAGCAGCGTGGCCTCGGCCAAGCCGTAGCAGGGCAGGTGCGCCTCGGCACGGAAGCCGACCGGGCCGAAGGTCTCGGCGAACCGGGTCAGCGTCGTGGACCGCAGCGGTTCGGCGCCGTTGTAGGCAACCGTCCAGCTGCTGAGGTCGACGTCCGGTACGCCGTCCTTCGCGGCCCGAGCGAGGCACGCCTCGTACGCAAAATTGGGTCCGCCGCTGGTGCGCGCCCGGTATTGCGAGATGACCGTCAACCATCGCAGGGGATTGCGCAGGAACGTCATCGGGGACATCAGGACGCTGGTGGCCCCGACGAAGAGCGGTTGCAGCGCATTCCCGATCAGGCCCTGGTCGTGATAGAGCGGCGTCCAGCCGACCACCGTGGACCGCTCGTCGTGGCCGAAGTTGCGACGGATCATCTCCTCGTTGGCGATCAGGTTGCCGTGGGTGACCATCACCCCCTTGGGTGCCGAGGTCGACCCCGACGTGTACTGCAGGAACGCCACCGATCCGGCCTCGATCTGGACCGGGCGGATCGCAGGGTCGCCCGGCCCGAGCTCGTCGACCGCGAGCAGGGGCACCGGAATGTTTCGCCGGACGTTGCGCTCCAGGGCGCTCACCGTGAGCGCGACCGACGGCTCACAGTCGCGGATCACGCCGAGGGTCACGTCCTGCACTTTGTGCGTCCGGGGGCGGTTGACTGGAACGGCGATCACGCCCGCGTACAGGCAGCCGAAATAGGCGGCGATGAAGTCCAGGCCGGGCGGGAACAGCAGCACGGCCCGGTCACCCGGCCGGGTCGACCAGGTGAGCCACTCGGCCACCGCCGATGCGCGAGCGTGGAGCTCGCCGTAGGTGAGGACGGCTTCCTCGGCGCCGTCGCCGTCGAGGTGCACGTACGCCCGCCGGTCCGGGTGCTCCGCCGCCCGGGTGGTCAGGATCTCCGGCAGGAACGTCACCCGACCCTCCCAAGCACGGCCGGCAGCTTCCGCAGGCCGCGCAGGAGCGAACTGTCGTCTCGGCGTTCGAGGTCGTCGACGTCGACCCGCAGCCCGGGGGCTCGCCGGTACAACCGCTCGACCGCGATTTCGGCCTGGAGCCGCGCCAGCACCGCGCCGAGGCAGGCGTGCATGCCGTGCCCGAAGCCCACCTGGGGCCCGGTGTCTCGGCTGAGGTCGAACGCGTCCGGATCGAGAAAGACCGCGGGGTCGCGATTGGCCGCGCCCAGGCACAACAGCACCTGTTCGCCGGCCCGCATCGGCTGACCGCCGATCTCGACGTCGCGGGTTGCCAGACGCATGGTCTGGTGCAGCGGGCTGTCATAGCGCAGCGCCTCGCCGACCGCGGCCGGCGTGAGCTCGGGCTGGTCGCGCAGCCGGGCGTCTTGGTCGGGGTGCCGCGCCAGCGCGTGCAGGGTGTTGCCGATCAGCGCGGTGGTCGTCTCGTTGCCGGCCACGAAGCACATCATGGCCAGGAAGACGAGTTCCTCGGCGCTGAGGGCGTCACCGCCGGCCGTGCGCGCGGCCAGCATCCGGCTGATCAGGTCGTCGCCGGGGCGCCGGCGTCGCTCGGCGACCACCTCGTCGAGCGCGGCCGCGAAGACGCGGACGACGTCGCGGACGCGGGCCAGGTCGTCGCCCGTCATCAGGTTGGGTTCGAGCAGGTGCCGAACCTCGTGCGTCCATCCGCCCACCCGGGCCCGGATGCTGTCAGGCAGGGCCATCCAGTCACACATGACGGCGAGTGGCAGCGGCTCGGCGAAGCCGGCGATCAGGTCCGGACGGCCGCGTCCGGCGGCCGCCTCGATCAGCTCGTCGGCCCGGGCCGCGATCCGCGGGCGCAGCTCGGCGATAGCGGGGCGGCCGAAGATCCGGTTCACGATGCCTTTCAACCGGGCGTGCTCGGGATTGTCGGTGAAAACAAGCGATTTCTGCCCAAGCCGCTCGATTTGGGCGACATCGCCGTGCCCGTGCCGGACGGCGTTGCGGCTGACCAGTTGCGGAATGAGCCCGACGCTGAAGGAACGGTCGGTCAGCGTCGCGCGCACGTCGGCATGCCGGGTCAGCACCCACAGGCCCCGCGTGCGCAGCACCGGCCGATCCTCGCGCAGCCGTCGGTAAATCGGGTACGGGTCGTTCCGAAAATCCGGGCTGAACGGGTTGAAACGGACGGGCGCGGTCATGAACCGAACCGGTGACGGCGGTACGGCCGGAGCACGATCCGGAGCAGGCCGAGCTTCTCCATCCGGAAGCCCACCGCGGACATGGTCAGGTAACGGACGAAACGGGCGGTCATCTCCGGTCCGACCAGCGCCTCGGCCTCTTCGCGACGTGCCTTGAGCCGGCTCACCCAGGCCTCGCAGGTCCGGGCGTAGTCGAGCCGGCCGTTGGTCAGCGACCGGATCTCGAACAGCCCGTCGGCGGCCGCGCTGATCTCGGCCAGCGTCGGCAGTTCGGCGTTCGGAAAGATTTCCTGCTGGAAGAACGGGCTGGCGTCCTCGGCGGACATGTTGGCGTACGCGACGGTCTGGAGTGACAGCAGGCCGCCGGGACGAAGCCACTCGTGGCACTTGGTGAAGAAGTCGCGGTAGACGGCGTGCTTCCCGGCCGGGGTGTCGTCGGGCCGGGCGAAGTGCTCGAAGGCGCCGATCGAGATGATCCCGTCGAACGGATCATCCGGCCGGTATCCGATCCAGTTCTCGGTGCGTACCTCCACGCCCGAATAGTCGCGGGACCGGATGTATTGACCAGTAATCCAAAGGTGCCGTGATCGTTGTCCGTGTATGGGTGTTGCGGTACGTGATGCGCGGCGGCTTTCCCCGGCGGCGCAAG
>NZ_JBNCKT010000112.1:0-16929 GCF_049841675.1 Micromonospora sp. DT4 | reverse complement strand
GAAATCCTTGTTCCGCAAGCCCGAAGTCCGCTACGCCGCCTCCTGACCATCAACTATTTGCCTTACGGGTCAATAAGACAGCCCTCACCACGGCATTCGTGGCCGGCGAGCCGTGCGGTTCGGGCTCCGACCTTCCCAGCAGGGCGGACGCGCGGCAGCCGGGTACGGACCGGACCACGCCGCCGTACGCGCCGCGTTCTTCGCTGTTCACCACCACAGGCAAACTTAAGGTTCGGATAAGCCGGACGTGAGGCGGCCTCACGGAGGGGAAAAGTAGGAGGAGCGGGCGAGCGTGAGCCGCCGTCGCAACGGGTATGCCGCCGAACCGCTGAACGCGTGAGGGGAAGGCAGCGCCATGCTCAGCAAAGAGGATCAGCGCAGGTTCGACCAGATCACCCGTCAGCTCCGAGAGAGCGACCCGGCCTTCTTCGCCCGGCTCGACCATCGGGTCCGGGCCCGTCGGGGCCGATATCTGATGTTGTTGACCATCGTGCTGTGGGCGTCGCTGCCGGCGATGGCCGTGTTCGCCGGGCGGCTGGCCGGCGCGATCTGCGCGGTGGTGCTGGTGGCCAACGCGGCGATCATGTGGCGGTTCCGCCGCCGCTGGACGTGACGGTTCACCCCGGCCCGAAGGCACGGTACGCGCGACGCAGCCGCTCCAGCAGGCCGGGCCCACCGATGGCCGGTGCCGGCGGACCGAGCTGGCGCAGCAGGAGATCCGGCCCGGTCGCCAGTCGGGGTGGCCGGTCGGGCAGCGGCACGGGTGATGCCCAGAAGCGGTCCACCGCCTCCGCGACACCGGTGGCGGCCAGCCCGGCGAGCGCCCGGGACGCGCCGGCCGGTGGCCGGACGTCGACCGCCGACGGGCCTTCGTCCGTACTGGACACCGGTGCGACGCTGGCCGACGTGGCCGGCGTCGGCATGCCGGCCGCGTCGGCACGGCGGGCCCGCAGCCGGTCGAGCAGGTTCGCGCGCGATCGGCCACGCCAGTGCAGCAGCTCGAACGGGTCCGCGTCGAACGCCTCGGCGAGCAGGTAGAACGTGGCCGCGAGGTGCTTGCACGGCACCGCGAAGTCGGGACAGTTGCACCGCTGGGTCAGCTCGTCCACGCCTGCCGGGAACAGCGGGGCGCCCGCCGCGGCGAACAGCTCCTCCAGCTCGTCGGGAAGGTCCCCGGCGAGCAGGCGGGCGCTGAAGAACGCCTGCCCGGCCAGCTCGTCCTCGATGCGGGACCAGAGCTCCTCCGGGAACGCCTCCAGCGCGATGGAGACCTCGTACGGCCGGGGTCGGGAGCCCTGTACCTGGGCGGTGACCCGGCCGGGCGCGACGTCGAGCCGGAGCACCTGACCGGCCCGCGCGTACGACCGGCCGCGGGTCAGCCGGGTGCCGAGCGCGAACGACTCCAGCACCTCCAGGAAGCGCCGGGACCACCAGGACCGCCCGATCGCGCCCCGGGTGCTGCGCGCCTTCAGCCCCCCGTCGACCTTGCGGGGGCGGCCGTAGTCGGCGAAGTCGCTCACTCCACCACCGCCCCGGCCTCCAGGGCGAACAGGTCCCGGAGCTGACCCGTGGACAACTCGGTGATCCACTGTTCGCCGGTGCCGACCACCCGCTCGGCGAGGCTGCGCTTGTCCGCGATCAGCGCGGCCACCTTCTCTTCGACAGTGCCCGCGCAGACGAACTTGCGGACCTGCACCCGTCGCCGCTGCCCGATCCGGAACGCCCGGTCGGTGGCCTGGTCCTCCACCGCCGGGTTCCACCACCGGTCGACGTGCACCACGTGGTTGGCGGCGGTCAGGGTGAGGCCGGTGCCGCCGGCCTTGAGGGACAGCACGAACAGCGGCGGACCGTCGGCGGACTGGAAGCGCTGCACCATGGCGTCCCGCTCGGCCTTGCCGAGTCCACCGTGCAGGAACAGCACCTCCCGGCCGAAACGCGCCGACAGGTGCCCGCGCAGCATCGCGCCGAACTCGGCGTACTGGGTGAACAGCAGCGCCCGCTCCCCCGCCGCCAGGACCTCCTCCAGGATCTCGGTGAGCCGGGCCAGCTTGCCCGAGCGCCCGTCCAGCAGGGAGCCGTCGCGCAGCAGTTGGGCCGGGTGGTTGCAGACCTGCTTGAGCCGAGTCATGGTGGCCAGCACCAGCCCGCGTCGCTCGATGCCGTCGCTGGTCTCGATCCGGGCGAGCATGTCGTCTACCACCACCTGGTAGAGGGCGGCCTGTTCGGCCGTGAGGTTGCAGACCACCTCCATCTCCAACTTCTCCGGCAGGTCCGAGATGATCGACGAGTCGGTCTTGAGCCGCCGCAGCACGAACGGGCCGGTGATCCGGCGCAGCCGCTCGGCGGCCTCCGCGTCGCCGTGCCGCTCGATCGGCTCGGCGAAGCGCTTGCGGAACGTCGCGGCCGGGCCGAGCAGCCCCGGATTGGCGAACTGCATGATCGACCAGAGGTCGGCGAGCCGGTTCTCCACCGGCGTACCCGTCACCGCCACCCGTTGCCGGGCCGGCAGCGCGCGGACCGCCTCGGCCTGCCGGGTGGAGGCGTTCTTGATCGCCTGCGCCTCGTCCACCACCACCCGGTGCCAGTCGATGCCGGCCAGGTCGCCGGCGTCCCGCGCGGCCACCGAGTAGGTGGTGAGGACCAGGTCCGCGTCGTGCGCGGCCGTCGTGAACTCCGCCCCCCGCGCCCGCTCCGCCCCATGGTGTACGTGCACCCGCAGCCCCGGCGTGAACTTCGCCGCCTCCCGCTGCCAGTTGCCCACCAGCGACATCGGACAGACCAGCAGCGTCGGCCCGGCGTCCGGCGGATCTCCGGCGAGCAGCGCGAGCAGCTGCACGGTCTTGCCCAGCCCCATGTCGTCGGCCAGTACGCCGCCGAGCCCCAACGACCGCAGGAAGGCCAGCCAGGCCAACCCCCGCCGCTGGTACGGCCGCAGCGTCCCGGCGAAGCCCGGCGGCGGGTCGAGCGGGGTGAGACGGTGCTCGACCGCCCCGGCGAGCAGGTCGCCCAGCGCCCCGTCGGCGCTCACCTCCAGCACCGGCAGCGCCCCGGTGTCGTCGCCGTCGGTGAGCCCCAGGCGCAGCAGGTCGGCGACGGTCAGCTCGCCGGCCGAACGGAGCAGGCGCAGACCGGCGGCGAGCCGTCCCGGGTCCAGCTCCACCCACCGGCCACGCAGCCGTACCAGTGGGGTCTTCAGCTCGGCCAGCGCCGCCAACTCTTCGGCCGACAGTGGCTGGTCGCCGAGCGCGATCTCCCAGCGGTAGTCGACGAGCGCGTCCAGCCCGACGCCGGTCTCGGTGCCGGCCACCGTGCCGGGCGCGGTACGGCTGCGGGCGCGCAGCCGGGCGCCGAGCCGCGCCGACGGGCGCCGCCACCAGGAGGGCAGCAGCACCCCGAAGCCGGCCGCGTGCAGCACCGGGGCACCCTCGCTGAGGAACCGGTGCGCGCCCTCGACGTCCAGCTCCAACGCCTCGGGCGCGGCGGTGCGCAGCGCGGCGTCCAGGTCGGGCCAGAGCCGGCTGGCCCGCCCCAGCTCGGCCAGCAGGGTCTCCTGCGGGCTGCCCGTACCGCTGGTCGTGTGCGCCCGCCAGACCTCGGCGGCGTCGACGTGCAGGCCCGGCTCGTCGGCGGCCTGCAACCCGAACTCCAACCGCCACCGGGCGCCACCCTCGGCCAGCTCACCGCCGTCCGCGCGGATGAACGGGGGCGACACGTCGCCCGCCACCGGGCGGGTGGCCAGGATCGGTTCGGTGACCTCGTCGGGGGCCGGCTCGACCAGCCGGAAACTGGCCCGCACGGCCCCGCCGGCCGCGTCACGCTGCCAGTCGTCCAGCTCGGTACGCAGGAGGTGCAGCGCCGCCCGGTCGACGGTGAAGGCACGGCGGGGCCCGGCCAGCGCGGCCAGCCAGGCTGGCGCGGGTCCTCCCGGGCGCAGTCCCCGGGCCAGGGTGGTGCTCGCGAGGGCGGCCCGCGCCGCAGCGTCGGTGAGGGCGTCGAGAGCGTCCGCCACCAGCGCGGCAGCGGTCAGCTCGCCGTCGGCGGCATCGTCAACGGCTCGGGCAACCTCCGCTCCGGCGGTGGCCTCGGCAGCGGCGACCGCCGGCGGCGTGGCGGCAGAGGCCAGCGACGCAGGGACAGCGGGCGCAGGAGGGACCGCGGCGGCTCGGGCGGCCGGGGGCAGGGCCAGCGCCAGCGAACGCGCCCACGCGGCGTCGGTGCCGGTGAGCAGCGGACGCCACACCGCCCGCGCGACCACCTGGGCCCGCTCATCGACCGAGCGTGCCACGCCGGCACCAGCCAGCTCCGCACCGGTCGGGGCGGCAGCCGCCACGCCGGCACCAGCCAGCTCCGCACCGGTCGGGGCGGCAGCCGCCACGCCGGCACCAGCCAGCTCCGCACCGGTCGGGGCGGCAGCCGCCAGGGCGGCACCAGCCAGCTCCGCACCGATCGGGGCGGCAGCGGTCAGGGCGGTCGAGTCGGTCGGCGCGTGGACGCCCGGCAGGACGCGGCCCCGGGCCACCAGGTCGGCGGCGAAGTCGGCCAGTTCGGCGAGGTGACGCAGGGTCGCGCCGGGCACCACCGGGAGATCGTCCAGGGCGCGGAGCAGGGGCAGGGCGTCGTCCGGGGCGTACACCAGGATGGGCACCCGCCACGCGGCGAGGGTGAGCCGGCTGCGGGCCGGTGGTGCGACGGTGGTCCGGATCAGCTCGGGCGAGTCGGTCGGCGCGCCCGCCCGGGTGGGCAGGGTGAGCAGCGCGGTGGCCGGGCGGGCCGGCTCGGCGGCGTCGGCGAGGGCCGCGACCAGGTCGGCGTGGCCGGCGGCGAAGGGGTGCGGGCGCTCCCGGGGCGGCCGGCCGGAGCGCGCGAGGGGTAGCGGCGCGGCGCTGTCCTCGGCCCAGACGGCGAGGCCGCAGGTTGTGTCGCCGGGCAACCACAGCCCGTGGATGACCAGCACGTACTCCCCCTCGTCGTCGCCCGCGCCCAGGATAGGCGGTCCCGAGCGGGAAGCTCGCGCTCAGGAGGATGATCCACACCAGGTCGGCGACGTGGTGGCTTTGCGCCGCCTGGACATCCCCGCATCGGCGACCTGGAGTGGATCATTGCCGGGCCTGACATGCGCGGTCCGCCGGGCTCAGAGCGCGCCGGTCGACCCGTCGGTCAGCTCCCGCAGGATGTCGGCGTGGCCGGCGTGCCGGGCGGTCTCCTCGATCAGGTGGACCAGGATCCAGCGCACCGACACCTCACCGAGCCGCGCCGGAACCCTCGCGCTGCCCCCATCCCGCTGCGAGCCGGCTTCACGGCGGGCAGGATGGGGCGCATGGCTTCATCCGTGCAGATTTCCCTCGTCGGCGGCGCGGCGGACGGGCAGACCGTGACCGTCGAGCTGGACACCAACGGTCGCCCGCCCCTCACCCACCACCACCTCGGGCCCGGTGGACTGGCCGAGGCGCAGATCTACGAGCTGGAATCCGCCCGCGACGAGGCCCACGAGTGGCACTACCGGTGGACCGGCCCGGCGGTGTGACCGCGGGTCAGGCCCGGGTGAGGGTCCGGTTGCGCAGCCGGTCCAGCACGCCGCGGGTGACCTCGGAGGTGCCGCGGGCCTGCTCGCAGACCTCGGCGACACGGCGGGCCGTGGCCTCGGCGCGCTCCGCGCGTTCGTCCCAGAGGCGGTCGACCTCGGCCAGCAGCGGCCCCTCCACCTCCCGCTCCACGCCCCGCAGCGCCGGCACGCCGAGCCGTTGGGCCAGGTCGAAGACCTTTCCGGCGTACGGCAGTGGCAGGAACGGCGTACCCACCATCGCCGCGAAGATCAGGAAGTGCAGGCGCATGCCGACGGCGAGGTCGAAGTGGCGCATCAGCCCGAGCACCTGCTCCGGCGAGTAGGTGCCGTGCAGGATCCGCCCCCGCTCGGCGGCGACCATGTGTGACAGCACCCCGTGCGAGTGCCGGATGTCGTCGCGTTCCATGGGCACGAACAGGACGTACGCGTCGATGCGGTGCACCAGGAAGTCACCGATCTGGGCCAGCAGCCGGTGGTAGCCGTCGACGTCGAGGCGTTCCGCGGCCCGTCCCGGCTCCCGCACGCTGATCCCGACCATCCTCTTGCCGGCCGGCACCCCCTCCTCGCTGAGCAGGTGCGCCGGGAAGTCGGCCGGCTGCAACAGGAACGCCGGGTCGGCGGTGACCGTGATCGGGTTGAGCAGTCCCGCCTCCTCCAGGACCATCCGGGACTCCTGGTCCCGGACGGTCACCTGGGTCGCGCCGGCCAACGTTTCGCGGACCATGCCCGTGTCGACCGCGTCGCTGAGCGGTCCGACCCCCACCGCGTACGTGATGAGGGGCAGACCGCGTTCCTGGGCGACCCGGACGACCCGCAGGTAGCGGCGGGCCTCCCGGTCGTAGAGGATCCCGCCGCCGCCCAGGATGAGCAGGTCGAGCTGGGCCAGCACCAACGCCGAGTCGGTGCGGCTGACGCCCTCCCACGGCACCGCCTCCACGTCTGGGTGCGCGGCCCGGGTGTGTTCCGGGTGGCGGGAGAAGACGATGATCCGGGCGTTCGGTTCCTGCGTGCGTAGATCGGCGAGCAGGCCGGTGAGGATCGCCTCGTCGCCGAGGTTCCGGCCACCGTACGAGCCGAGCACACCGATGGTCAGTCCGGCGCCGTGCGTCATCCGTCGCTCCTCCCCAGGTGCGGTCCGCGCGGGTTTTCCCGCTGGGCAGGTGAACAGTCCTGCCCGAGGGACCGCCACCGGCTCAGCCCGCTCCGGAGATCCACTTCGCCATCTGCTGCGACGTGACCTCGAAACCCAGACTCCGGTAGAGACCGATCGCCACGGTGTTCGTGCCGAAGACGTTCAACCCCAGCTCGGGCACCCCGAGTCCGGCCAGTTCGGCCTCGACGAGCTGGATCATCCGTCGTGCGTGCCCGCGTCCCCGGTGTGCCGGATCTACCTCGATGTTGTAAATCCAGGCCTGTCGGCTGTCGGCGTTCGCCGGCAGGCTCACCCAGATCCAGCCGACCTCGGTGTCGTCGACCCGCGCCACCCGCAGCAGCACCCGCTCGGTGGCCGCGCCCGCCGGCAGCAGCTCGCGTAGCTGCTCGACGGAACGCTCCCGGGCCGCCTGCGGGTTCAGGCCGCGATGCGCGACCAGATCCTCGGCGTACCCGACCTCCAGGGGTTCCCGCAGCCGGGCCAGTTCCTGCTCGGTCATCGGCGTCAGCGTCAACTCCACGGCGGCCTCCCTCTCCCCTCGGTCGAATTCCGCCACCAGTCCACCACGCCCACCCACCCCGCACCCCGACCCCGCACCCCCGACCCCCGTGATCATGAGGTTAGCGGGAGAGCTGGTCTCTTCGGCGCGCGTCAACCTCATGATCAACGAAGTGGGGGCGGCGGGAATCGGGTTGTTGGGGCGGTCTCCCAGTCGGGTGGTTACTCGCCGGGCACCGCCGACGTCGACCCGGTCGCGATCACCGGCGTGTACGCCGGGCTGGCCGGCGTGTACGCCGGGCTGGCCGGCGTGTACGCCGGGCTGGCCGGCGTGTACGCCGGGCTGGCCGGCTTCTTTACCGACAGCGCCCGCCGGCCGCCGCCCCCCGGCATCCCGACGGTACGGGCGTTCCAGCAGGCCCAGGCCGACGCCCTGCTCCCCTGGCTGGCCCAGCGCCTCACCTGAGCCCTCGGCCGGTCAGCGTGCCGTTGCCGACTCCGACAACCCGTACGTGAGCTGCGTCAGATCGGCCAGCCGCAGGTCGCCGTCGAGCCCCTTCAGCGCGGCGGTCACCGCGCCGGCCGCGCGTCCGGCCCGCACCCCCACCTCGGCGTCCTCGACGACCAGGCAGCGCGCCGGCGGCACGTCGAGCGGCGCGGCGGCACGCAGGTAGCCGTCCGGGGCCGGTTTGCCCTCGCGGACGTCCTCCACCGTCACCAACACGGGTGGCGCGATGCCGGCAGCGCCGAGCCGGGCCTCGGCCAGCCGCACGTCGGCGCTGGTCACCACCGCCCAGGGCAACCCCAGCCGGGCCAACGTCGACAGCAGCTCATGGGCGCCCGGGGTGGCAGTCACGTCGGACAGGTCGTCGTACTGCAACGCCAACTGCCGTGCCGCCGCCACGGCGACCGCAGCGTCGTCGAGTGCGGGAAGGAGCCGGCGGATCGTCTGATCGGCGGGGCTGCCGTGCGCGATCGCGAGTGCCGCCGCCGGTTCGACGGCGTACTCGAAGGCCCACCGCTCCCAGGCCCGCTCGACGGCGGCGTCGGAGTCCACCAGGGTGCCGTCCATGTCGAAGAGCACCGCGCCGATGCCGGGCAGATCCACCTGACCACCTCCCCGCCCGAGCATAGGCGGGACGCGGTCAGCCCTCGCGGTCGACGGCGGGACGCGCGGCGTCGACGAACGCGACGCGGCGGTCCGTGCGTACCTCGATGGCCGCGAGCCAGCGCTCCCGATGCCGGTCGCGCAGCGCCGCCGCGTCACCCGGCTCGTCGGCAAGCCGGCGCTGCTCGGCGTACTCCGTCGTGAGGCTGGCCACCACCGACCGGCCCGCCGCCGCGACGTCCGCCGGACCTTCCAGCAACACCAGGTTGTACGCCTCGTCCACGGCCGCGCATCGCCGCGTACGTCTCGTCGTAGCCGGGCGTGACCGCGTCCGCGCCCGGCTCGATCCACCGCCGGTCCAACCGCCGGTACGCCGCGTCGCAGGCGCCGAGGAACCCGACGTACGCGTCGCGCCGCAGCTCCTCGCGCCGGGCCGCCGACCGGTCGGCGCTCTCCTGCTGGGCGATGGTGAGCTGGTGGGCGAGCTGACGGCGGGTGCTGCGGGCGGCGATCAGCCCGGTCAGCGCGGCGGCGGCCAACGTGGACAGTGACGTGATCAGCGCGACGGCGACGGTGTCCTGCACGCGCCCATTCTGGCGGCAGCGGCCGACACGGCTTCACGGTCACCGACGACCACGACCTGCTCGACACGGCGCGGGCCCTGTCCGTGCCGACCCGCAGGACGACGTCGCTGGCACACAGCCGGGTGATGGTCGCCGATCGCGCGTGACGCTCGTCCTGGGTCAGTGGACCAACCGACCCACCAGCGCGGCGAGCGTGTCGGGGTGCTCGTCGGTCATCAGGTGACCGGCGGCGGGGACGATGTCGACGCGGCCTGAAGCCGCTGTTCCGCCGCCGCGCGCAGCCGGTCCGGGGGCAGGAACACGTCGTGGTCACCGCTCGCGATCACGACCGGCGCCCTGCTCGTCGCCGCCGGCACGAGATCATCGGTACTCACCGGACGGGCGTGTCGGCCGACAAGCGTCATCCAGTCCACCAGCTCGGCGCGGGGCGTACGGCCGGGTGCGGACAGGAGGCGCAGCAACCGGAGGCTCGACGCGGGCCGGGGCCGTGCGAGCCAGCCCAGGAACGCCAGCAGGACACGAGGGGTGACCTTGAGCCGGCACAGTCCGCCCGGTGCCACCCCGACCGTGCCGCTGACCCGGGGGATGCTCGGAGGCGAGCGTCACCGCGCCACCGAACGAGTGCCCGAAGGTCACGACCGGACCGGTGGTGGCCTCCTCGACGACGGCGCTCAGCCATGCGCCGTACCAACTGAGCCCGCCACCGGTGATCGTCGTCGACCCGCACCGGCGAGAATAGATGTAGATTGATGAGCGAATCGACCGGTCGCCGCCCGCCCGCGGAAGGACGAACGTAGTGAGACGCAACAGACTGCTTCCATCCCTGGTGGCGGCGCTCACCCTGGTCGGAGCGGCGATCGTGGCGGTCACCACCATGGCCGCCGCCCCGGCCCAGGCGGCGCCGGTCACGATCCCCAACGGTACGCAGTTCACCGACACCGCCGGCAACGTGCTGCACGCGCACGGCGGTGGGGTACTCAAGGTCGGCGACTACTACTACTGGTTCGGTGAGAATCGCAACGCCAACAACACGTTCCGGGCGGTCTCCGTCTACCGCTCCACCAACCTGCGCGACTGGGAGTTCCGCAACAACGTGCTGACCCAGTCGTCGGCGGCGGAACTGCAAACGGCCAACATCGAGCGGCCAAAGGTCATCTACAACGCCAGCACCAACCGGTACGTGATGTGGATGCACAAGGAGAACGGCACCGACTACGGCGAGGCCAGGGCCGCCGTCGCCTCCTCGGCCACCGTGGACGGCACCTACACGTACCACGGCAGCTTCCGGCCGCTGGGAAACATGTCGCGGGACATCACGCTCTACAACGACGGCGGTACCGCCTACATGATCTCCGCCGGCGACGAGAACCGCGACCTGCTCATCTACCGCCTCACCGCCGACTACCTCACCGTGGCCACGCTGGTCGGCAACTTCTGGAACGACGGCAACCGTGAGGCACCGGCTCTGTTCAAGCGCGGTAGCACCTACTTCCTGCTCACCTCGGGCCTGACCGGTTGGAGCCCGAACCAGGCCAGGTACGCCACGGCCTCCAGCATCTCCGGTCCGTGGAGCGGCATGACCAACGTCGCGGACTCGACCACCTTCCGCTCCCAACCGGCCTTCGTGCTCCCCATCCAGGGCACGTCGACGACGAGCTACCTCTACCTCGGCGACCGCTGGGCCGGCGCCTGGGGCGGGCCGGTCAACGATTCCCAGTACGTGTGGTTGCCGATCACCTTCCCCTCCGCCACGACCATGAACCTGACCTGGTATCCCACCATCACCATCGACGCCGCCGCGGGCACCGTCTCCGGAGAGGCGCCGCTCTCCTACCGCATCACCAACCGCAACAGCGGCAAGGTGGTCGACGTGCTGGACATGTCCGTCAGCGACAACGCCGAAGTCAGACAATGGTCCTGGAACGGAGGCGCGAACCAGAAGTGGGAGTTCCGCGACGCCGGTAGCGGCTACTTCCGGATCGTCAACCAGAACAGCGGCAAATGCCTCGACGTCGCCAACGCCTCCACCGCCAACGTCGTCCAGTACACCTGCGGCGCGGGCATCAACCAGCAGTGGCAGTGGGTCGCCACCGGCGACTACTACCAGCTGCGCGCCCGACACAGCGGCAAGTGCCTGGACGTGGTGAGCAGCGGCACGGCAGACGGCACCGACATCACTCAGTACACCTGCGGAACCGGCGCCAACCAGCAGTGGACCCGCACCCAGTCCTGACATCGCCGCCACCTCAAGACCGCTATCGTCTACAGCCTGCGGGCAGACGGACTCACCGGCACAGGGACGGGCAGATGACCGACGACCAAGACGCCGGAGCCATGAGATTCATCTTCGAAGCCGGCGTCCTCAAACGCGCCGCCCGAACCGGCTGGTGGTTCGCCGGCGTCAAGCAACCCGAGTCCATCGCCGAGCACTCCTTCCGAACGGCGCTCATCGGAATGATGCTCGCCGCCATGGAGGCTGCCGACCCTGCCCGAGTATCGATGCTGTGCACCGTGCATGACACCCAGGAAACTCGGATCACCGACATTC
Source organism: Micromonospora sp. DT4 (assembly GCF_049841675.1). Taxonomy (NCBI): domain Bacteria; kingdom Bacillati; phylum Actinomycetota; class Actinomycetes; order Micromonosporales; family Micromonosporaceae; genus Micromonospora; species Micromonospora sp. DT4. The sequence continues at coordinate 5,475 of NZ_JBNCKT010000112.1, read as the reverse complement.
CGCACATCGCCAAGCGCTACCTCACCGCCGCACCCAACACGGCCGTCACCGCTGACCAGGTAGCCGGCTGTCCACCGCCGGTCGTCGATGTCATCACCGCCGCAGTCGCCGAGTACGAAGCTGGCGAGACGCTGGAAGCTGTCGTCGCTCGTGACGCTGACAAGCTGGAATGCCTCGTCCAAGCCGTCGAGTACCGCCACCAGGGCATCGACAATGTCCAGCGCTGGATCGACAGCTCACGAACCGCTTTGAAGACCGCCAGCGCCCAGCGCCTCGCCGACGCCGCCCTCAACGGACAGCCGCTCGCCTGGCTCACGCCCCCGCCTCAGGAGTAAGCGTTCAACACGGCTGGTGATGATGGGTGGGCGCGGCAGGTTTCGAACCTGCGACCCCCCGCTTGTAAGGCGGGTGCTCTCCCACTGAGCTACGCGCCCCGGATCGCCCCGTGTGCGGCGGGCCGGTGGCTCGCAAGCCTACCTGCTCGCCGCCGGCCCGACCGCACGCGTACCCCCCTCAAGCCGTCGCGTCGGCGATGGCCTTGCGCCAGCCCTGCTGGTCGCGGGCCTCGCCGGGGCCGTTCATCTCGGCGAAGCGGACCACGCCGGCCTTGTCGATGACGAAGGTGCCCCGGTTGGCGAAGCCGGCCACGTCGTTGAAGACCCCGTACGCCTGGGCGACGGCGCCGTGCGGCCAGAAGTCGGCAAGCAGCGGGAACTGGTAGCCCTCCCGGTCGGCCCAGATCTTGTGGCTGTAGGCCGAGTCGACGCTGACTGTCAGCACCTGGACGTCGTCGTTCACGTACTCGTCGAGGTTGTCCCGCACCTCGGCCAGCTCGCCCTGGCAGGTGCCGGTGAACGCGAGGGGGTAGAACACCAAGAGCACGGCGCGCCTGCCGCGGAAGTCCGAGAGCTTGACCTCCTGGTTGTTCTGGTCCTTCAGTACGAAGTCCGGCGCCTCGGCGCCAACCTCGATGGGCATGTGAACTCCTCGGGTCGACTCGGGGGACGAGGCCAGCCCGGCGCGCCCGACGGCGGACCGCCGGGGCGCGAGGGGACGAGGACGGGCTACTTCTTGGCCTTGGCCCCTCGGCGCAGCACCAGGCGGGCGCCGCTCCAGTCCCGGCCGGCGTTGACGGTCGAGGTCTGCTGGAGGCCAGCGGTGGGCGCGGACTCCGCGACCTCGCTCGGCTCGACGTGCCCCTCGCGCCCCGCCTTGGGGGTGAGGAGCCACACGACCCCGTTGTCGCCCAGCGGGCCGAGGGCGTCGACGAGCAGCTCGAAGAGGTCACCGTCGCCGTCGCGGTACCACACGAGCACCACGTCGACCACCTCGTCGGTGTCCTCGTCGACCAGATCTCCACAGCGGTCGGTCAGGGCGTCCCGGAGATCCTGGTCGACGTCGTCGTCGTACCCCATCTCCATGACGACCATCCCCGGTTCGATGCCGAACCGGTCCGCCAGGCTGCGTACCCCGTCGGCGGCCTGACCAGCGGTCGCGCTCACTGTCGCGTGCCTCCTCATCTCGTCCCTGCTCGCGGCGTCGGACCGACGCCGTCAGGCAAAGTCCACACAGTTGTGCGTCTGCGCGCAAGTGGCGCACCGGGTGGAACGGAATTTACCGTGCCAGCAGCGTACGGGCACCGTCGGTAATGGCTTCCGGGGAGACCAGAACATGACGTGCCGCCGGGCCTAATGGTACAAACGAGTCAACTCCGGCCACCCGCCGCGCCGCACCGACATATCCGGCGTCGACCAGCGCGGCGATCACTCCCTCGCCGACCCCGCCCGACCGGCGTGTCTCGTCCACCACCAGCACCCGGCCGGTCGCCGAGGACTCGCGGATGATGTCGGCCACCGGCAGGGGCGCCAGCCAGCGCAGGTCCACCACGCGGGTGCCCACGCCCTCCTCGGCGAGCACGGCCGCGGCCCGCAGCGACATCCGCACGCCGTTACCGAAGGTGATGATGGTCAGGTCGTCGGCCGAGCCGATCCGGTAGACCCGGGCCCGGCCGATCGGCACGTGCCCGGCCACCCACGAGCCCGGCTCGGGATAGCCGGCGAGCCACTCACCGTCGCCCTCGGCGTACAGGTCCCGGGTGTGGTAGAGCGCGATCGGCTCCAGGAACACGCACACGCTGCCGTCCACCGCCGCGCTCGCCAGACAGGTCCGCAGCATGGGCGCGGCGTCGTCCGGGCGCGCCGGCACCGCGACCACAAGACCCGGCACATCCCGGAGTACGGCCACCGAATTGTCGTTGTGGAAGTGCCCGCCGAACCCCTCCTGGTACGCCAACCCGGCGACCCGCACCACCATGGGGTTACGGAAGGTGCCCCGCGAGAAGAACTGCATCGTGGCGGCCTCGCCACGGAGCTGGTCCTCGGCGTTGTGCAGGTACGCCAGGTACTGGATCTCCGGTACCGGCAGCATCCCGGCCAGCCCGGCGCCGAGGCCCAGCCCCAGCACCGACGTCTCGTCGAGCAGCGTGTCGAAGACCCGGGCCGCCCCGAACCGGTCGCGCAGGCCCTTCGTCACGCCGTACACGCCGCCCTTGGCGGCCACGTCCTCGCCGAAGACGGCCATCTGAGGGTGGTCGAGCAGCCCGTCGGCGAGCGCCGCGTTGATGCTCTGCGCCAGGGTCATCGGCCCGCTCAGCTCCGGGGGCTTGCCCCCGAACGCCTCCTCGCGGGCCGCCGCGCCCGGCCCGCTGGCCCGGGCCGCCGCGTCGGCCACGGCCCGCGCCACGCGTACCGGTCGACGGGGGGCCAGCGCCGACACCACGTCGGCGGCGGAGGCCAGCTTCGGCTCGCCCAGCACCTCCTCGGCGAGCCGGCGTACCTGCCAGCCCGTCTCGTCGTACCGGGCCAGCAGCTCCTCGGCGGTCGCCACGCCGGCCCCGACCAGCAGCCGCGCGGTGGCGGCCACCGGGTCCCGGTCAAGGTCCTCGGCCAGCTCGGCCGGGCTGCGGTACGCCGACTCCGCGTCGGCCCCGGCGTGGCCCATGAGCCGGAACGTGCGCAGGTGCAGCACGGCGGGACGCCGGTACCGACGTACCCAGGCGGCGGCCTCCTGCGCCACCGCGTACGTCCCCACGGGGTCGGCACCGTCCGCGCTGAAGTAGCGGATGCCCGGCTTGGCGCGCAGGGTCGCCTCCACCCAGCCCTCCGGCGAGCGGACGCTGATGCCCAGCCCGTTGTCCTCGCAGACGAAGAGCACCGGGATGCGCAGGCCGGCGTGGTCGTACCAGCCCGCGGTGTTGAAGGCGGCGGTGGCGCTGGCATGGTTGACCGACGCGTCGCCGAACGAGCAGACCACGATCGCGTCCGGCGGCCAAGGGACGTGCGCCGCGCCGGCGCCGCTGCCGACACGCACTCCGACCCCGGTACGCCGCCCGACGGTGTCCAGCCGGCGCAGCCGCTCCACGGCCAGCCCCATCCCGACCGCGCGGGGCAGGTGCGAGGCGATGGTGGAGGTGGTCGGCACGACGGCCAGATCGGCACGGCCGAACACCTTGTGCCGGCCGCCGGCGATCGGCTCCTCGCTGGACGCGACCATCCCCCGCAACACGTCCCGGGCCGCCTCCGCGTACGGTGCGAAGCCACCGGTGGGTGCCTCGGACCCGGCCGGTGCGGGTTCGGAGGCCGCATCCGAGGCGTCGGCGGCAGACGTCGGATCTTCCGGAGCGGTGGACGTCGAATCTTCCGGAGCGGTGGACGTCGGATCTTCCGGAGCGGTGGACGTCGGATCTTCCGGAGCGGCGGGCGTCGGAGCGGCCGTGGCGACCTGGGCGGCTCGCACGCAGTAGAACGCCCCGGAGCGGTAGTGCAGCAGCGCCGGGTCGGTGGGACGCAGCGCGGCGGCGACCGCCGCATTGCCCTCGTGCCCGGACGAGCCGATGGTGTAGAAACCCTCCCCGAAGCTGCGCAGCCAGCGCCCGGCCAGGTCGAGTTGCCGGCTGGTCACCTGCGCGTCGAACAGATCGAGTAGGTGGGCGCCGGTCAGCGGGGCGTCGTCGGTGACCGGATCGGTGAGGTCACGCCGTTGCGGTGGAGCGGGCAGCGCCGCCAGCGTCTCCCGGAACCGGTCGTCGAGATCTTGCGGGGTGGTCACGTCCGACAGCATTACCGACGCAGGCCACCGCCGCCCAGTGGGACACGGCTGGCGCGGGTCGACTCACTGCGGGTCGCACGGCTCCGGACAACCGCCGTCGGACACCTTCCACACCAGGTCACGCAGGGTGGACAGCTCCTCGTCGCTCAGCCCGGTGAGCAGTCGGGAGTCGGACATCACGTCAGCCACCCGGTCCCGCACGACGCGACCGTCAGCGGTCACCACGAGCGTCTTCTGCCGGCGGTCGGCCGGGTCGGTCCGACGCTCGACCAGGCCGGCCTGCTCCAACTTGTCGACAAGCGCCGTCACGTTCGACCGGTCACAGCTCAGCCGGTCGGCGAGGTCACGTGCCGGTAGGGGACGGTCCGGGTCCAGCTCGTGCAACGCCCGGGCCGCCGCCGGGGTGAGCCCCAGCTCGGCGAACGCGCTGCCCTGCCGATGCCGCAGAGAGGCCGTCAGATGCGCCATCCGACGCATCGCGTCGGCGGCCAGCCCGGCACGATCCACCGGCCCGTCCGCTGCCGACACCACCTCCCGCGCCACCGCCACATCGTACGCACCACGACGACCACCCAGCTCAGCGATCAGGTTCGGCCGGCGCCAACCTGCCGCGCCAACCTGCCCCGCCGACCTGCCGGGCCAACCTGCCTGGCCAACCTGCCTGGCCATGTCGGATGGGCTTGGAGGCGGGCGATGTCGAATGGGGGCTCGCGTCGGCGCGCAACGGCCGCCGGAACGGTCAAGATCCGCGCAACGTCGGCGCATCCGCGACCGCCGCTGGAACGGTCAAGATCCGCGCAACGTCGGCGCATCCGCAACGGCCGCTGGAACGGTCAAGATCCGCGCTACTTCGGTGGAGGCTGCCTCGGCGCGCCCGGAGACAGCAGTTTCGGGTTAGTTGCGCGGATCTTGGACCGGGACGGTGGCCTGTACCGCAGCATGGGCGGGCGCGGGCGGGGCGTCAGGCGGGCAGGAAGGAGAAGCGGACCTGGCGGGTGGGGTTGTCGCCGTTGGTGTCGACCAGGCAGACGGACTGCCAGGTGCCCAGGGCCAGTCGACCGGCGAGCACCGGCAGCGTCGCGTACGGCGGGACGAAGGCCGGCAGGACGTGGTCCCGGCCGTGCCCGGGTGAGCCGTGCCGGTGTCGCCAACGGTTGTCGGTAGGCAGCAGCGCGTCGATGGCGGCGAGCAGGTCGTCGTCGGAGCCCGACCCGGTCTCGATGATCGCCAGTCCGGCGGTGGCGTGCGGCACGAAGACGTGCAGCAGGCCGTCCCCCTCGCCGGAGACGAAGCTCTGAGAGACTGTCGGGTAACTGGACGGCTACGCAGTGAGAAGTCGTTCGGCGTTGATGCGTCGGGCGGCTTCGC
>NZ_JBNCKT010000111.1:0-16933 GCF_049841675.1 Micromonospora sp. DT4 | reverse complement strand
ACAACAGACTCAAGATCACGCGGTGGCCGTCCTGTTCCCGCCCGCCTCAGCCATGATCACGAAGTACGGCTGCCGTACTAGCCGCACCCCGTCGTCCGTCGCGCCCGTCGCGCCCGTCACCCCGTTGCGCGCCTCGCCGCACCCCGCGCCCCGCACCAAGATCCGAGCAACTTCCCCGATGTTGCTGCCTCCGGTGTGCGGGAAGCAGCAACATCCCTGATGTTGTGCGGATCTCGGTGCGGTGCGGTGCGGTGCGGTGCGGTGCGGGTCGAGGCGCCGGGGCGGGGCGGGTGCTCGCGTCGCCGGAGGCGTCAGGCGCTAGCTCAGGAAGTCGAGCAGGGCGGCGTTGACCGGCTCCGGACGCTCCAGCGGCAACAGGTGTGCGGCGTTCGGCACGTCCGGCAGTCGTACCGCGCCGGGGACCTCGGCCGCGATCCGGTCGGCGAGCCGGCGGATGTCCGGCACGTCCGCCGCGCCGGCGGTGACCAGGACGGGGATCTTCAGCTCGCCGAGGCGGCCGATCGCCGGAGGTGTCAGCTCGCCCACCTCGACCGCGCCGAGCGCGAGCTCGGCGGCCAGGGCGCGCTGGTCCATCTCCTGTGCCAACGCCAGCAGGTCGGGGTCGACGTCGGCCGGCTGGCGGGCCGGGCCGACAACCCAGAACCGCACCTCGCCGGCCGCGCCCGCGACGAAGTCGTCCGGGTCGACCTCGCCGACCAGGTCGTCCCAGAGGTCGTTGGCCTCCTCGGACCACTCGTTGCCGGAGACCGCCGTGTCGAAGAGGGCGAGCGCGCTCACCCGGTCCGGATAGGCCAGAGCGGTGTCGACGGCGACCGATCCACCGAAGGAGCAGCCGACCAGGGCGGCCTGGGGCAGGTCGAGGGCGTCCAGCAGGCCGGCCACGTCGTCGTGGTGCGCGAACGGCGTCGGCGGCAGCTCCGAGTCCCCGTACCCGCGCAGGTCCGGGGCGATCACCCGGTGTCGGGTGGCGAGCGCGGGCAGGAGGTCCCGCCACATTCGCCGGTCCGCGATGCCGGCGTGCAGCAGGACGACGGGCGAACCGCTGCCAGCCTCGTCGTACGCGATGTTTGCTCCATTGACTGTGATCTTGTGCACCAACGGACCGTACGGACCGGGCGGGGCGGGCGCAAACGGGACGCTGAGACGTTGCTAACTCTGGCTAGCATTTTGCTTGCAGGAGTTAGCGGATCGGTCTAGCGTCGGCGGCATGGCGACACCAAAGGATCTTCCCGACGTCGGCGGGTTCATCCGCGATCTGCGCCGCAACGCCAAGATCTCGCTGCGCCAGCTCGCCGAGCAGGCGGGGGTCAGCAACCCGTACCTCAGCCAGATCGAGCGCGGTCTGCGCAAGCCCAGCGCCGAGGTCCTCCAGCAACTGGCCAGCGCGCTGCGGGTGTCGACCCCGGTGATGTACCTGCGGGCCGGGCTGCTCGACGACAAGGAAGGCCACGGCGTGCTCGCCGCCATCGCGGTGGACCCCGGCCTCACGATGGCCCAGAAGCAGTCGCTCAGCCAGATCTACGAGACGTTCCGTCGGGAGAACGCCCGGCTGTCCGAGGCCCAGGCCGCGACCGGGGCGAACACGCAGGCCGCGACCCGGACGAACACCCAGGCCGCGACCGGGACGAACACGCCGACCGACGTCGCGGACGCGCCCGCCGACGTGGCCAATCTGGCCGCCACGGGTCCCACCACCGCAGGCGGCACCCCAACCGAGGCGGTGCTCGAGTCGGTCGCCGTCACCGAGGCGGGCCCCGCGCCCGCCCCGAGCAGCACCGCAGAGAAGCTCGCACCCGCCCCGAGCAGCACCCCCGAGAAGCTCGCACCCGCCCCGAGCAGCACCCCCGAGAAGCTCGCACCCGCCCCGAGCAGCACCCCCGAGAAGAAGGCCGCCAAGACGGCCGAGGAGGAGACGTCATGACCGAGCCGAAGACCAACCGCATCCCCGCTCCCATCTACGCCGCCGCCGGCGCGGCCGAGCTGGCCATCGAGCAGCTCCGCAAGCTGCCTGCGGCCGTCGGTGTCCACGGCACCCGGGTCGTCGCCGACCTGGGTGGCCGGGCGGTGCTGACCGGCTTCGAACTGCGTCAGAAGGCCACCGAGACGCTGCGTACGGCCAACGAGACCGCAGGCACCCTGCGCGACCGCGCGCAGGCCGAGCTGGACCTGGCCAAGCTGCGCGAGTCGGCCGACCTGGCCAAGCTGCGCGACGTCGCCGACATCGACAAGCTGCGCGCCGCCGCCACCCGTAACGCGGCCGTGGTGGTTACCGCCGCCCAGGCGGCCCAGGAGCGGGCGTTCGCCGCGTACGGCGCGCTGGTGGCTCGTGGCGAGCGGATCGTCGGCGCCGGCGTGCTGGAGGCTGCCGAGACGGTCAACGCGGACATCGAGGCTACCCAGGCCGCGCCGGCTGCGGCCGAGGCGACGACCTCGACTGCCACGACGACGCCGACCCCCACGACGACGCCGACTGCCACGACGACGCCGACTGCCACGACGACGCCGACCCCCACGACGACGCCGACGGCGACGCCCGCCACGACGGAGGTGCCGAGCCCGGCCGAGGTCGCCGAGATCGCCGAGGCCAAGCCGGCCGCCGTCAAGAAGGCCGCTCGGGCGAAGGCCCCGAACCCGGCCGAGACCCCGGCCGAGACCCCGTCGGCCAAGCTGCCCCGGGCCACCAAGCAGAGCCGCCCGGCGGCCGAGTAGTTCGTCCTGTCGGCGATCCCGACGGCGTCCTTGACGGACGTAGTCGGGGTCGCCGACATAAACTTGCCGGCATGGCCACCGCCGCGCCGATCTTCGCGTTCGAAGTCCGCTACGTGATCGAGCTGATCCTGCTCGTCTTCGCGTTGATCATCCAGGGTGTTGCGTTGGTGCATGCCATCACGCAGCGCTCCGACGCCTTCTCCGCCATCGGGACGCTTCCCAAGGGTGGCTGGATCGCCATCCTGGCGGTCTGCCTCGTGCTGATCCTGCTCAGTCGCGGTCCGATCAGCCTCTTCGGACTGATCGGCATCGCCGCCGCGCTCATCTACCTGCTCGACGTGCGGGTCGGTCTACGCGACCTCAGCGACGGCAAAGGGTTCTGGTGAGAGGTTTCCGCTGGCCTCCTCCTCCGGACAGCGGCCCCCGCACCTGGGGGCCGGGCCCGGGTGGGCCGCGCACCGGTCGGCCCGCGATTCCGGACCCGGAGACCGAGCTGGTCGCCACGCCGCACGGCGTGCAGCTCGAACGCCTGGTCACCGGCGTCGGTGAGCCGGTGACCGTCTTCGCGCACGGGCTGGGCAACGGGATCGCCACCACGCGACCGTTCGGCAGCGGGGTGGCTGGCCGTCGGCTGTTCTTCCAGTTCCGGGGGCACGGTCGCTCGGAGGCGCCGGCCGGCCCGTGGACCTACCTCGACCTGGCCCGCGATCTGCGGGCCATCGCCGACCTCGGCGGTGCCAGCCGGGCTTTCGGAGCGAGCCTCGGCGCGGGCGCGCTCTGCCGCCTGCTGTCCGAGAGCCCGGAGCGCTTCGAGAAACTGGTCTTCTTCCTGCCGGCGGTGCTCGACCAGCCGCGTCTGGTCGCCGGGGAGCGCGTCAACGCCCTGTTGGAGGCCGTCGAGAGTGGTGACGCCTCGGCCGTCGCCGACGTCGTCTCGCTGGAGCTACCGGCGGCGGTCCGCAACACGCCGGCCGGATGGGCGTACCTGCGGCAGCGGCTCGACCAGCTACTCCGCGACGGTCTGGCTGACGGTCTCGCCACCCTGGCGGGGCAGGTGCCGCTGAACGACGCGACCGCCCTGGCGGCGGTCACCGCGCCGGCCCTGGTCATCGGCTGCGCGGGCGACGACCTGCACCCGGTCGAGGTCGCCGAGCAGCTCGCGGCCGCGCTGCCCCGGGCCACTCTGCACGTGTACGACCGCCCCGGCTTCCTCTGGTCGGAACGTGCCGACCTGCGGGGGCGCATTTCCGGCTTCCTCAACGAGTAACGTGCCCTGTCATGGGCGTCACACAACATGGCCGGACGCACCGGCTGGATCTCGCCGACCCGACCCTGCGCGAGTGGACCTGCACGGTCCTGCACGCCGACCCGGAGCAGGGCATCGTGCTCGACCGCTCGGCGTTCTACCCGGGCGGCGGCGGTCAACCGCCGGATCACGGCGTGCTGCTCTGGCAGGGCGTGCAGACCCGGATCGTCGGCACGCGCAAGGGCGACGACCCGTACCTGATTCCCGCCGAGGGTGACCCGTTGCCGCCGGTCGGCACCGAGGTCGTCGGCGCGGTGGAGGACGAGCGCCGCACCCGTCTGATGCGTACGCACTCCGGGCTGCACGTGCTCTGCGGCGTGGTGTTCCGCGACTTCGGCGCGCTCGTGACGGGCAACAGCATGGAACCGGGCGAGGCCCGGATGGACTTCAACCTCCCCGAGGTGCCGCCGGACTTCAAGAGCCGCATCGAGGAGCTGGTCAACGCCGAGGTGGCCGCCGACCGCTCGGTCGCCACCCGGGTGCTGCCGCGCACCGAGGCGCTGGCCCTGCCGGACATCATCCGCACCCAGTCCAACCTCATCCCGCCGGACGAGCAGGAGGTGCGGATCGTCGACATCGTCGGTCTGGACGTCCAGGCCGACGGTGGCACCCACGTCGCGTCCACCGCCCAGATCGGCAAGGTGCAGGTGGTCAAGGTGGAGAGCAAGGGCCGGGCCAATCGGCGGGTCCGCGTCAGACTGGTGGATTGACAAATTCGGACGGCGGCTGTCAGGTATCGCTGGCAGCCTCGCAGGCATGACACAACCGCTCGTAGGAAAGGTCGCGCTCGTCGCCGGTGCCACGCGGGGTGCTGGGCGACAGATCGCGGTCCAGTTGGGCGCCGCCGGTGCCACCGTGTACGCCACCGGTCGCAGCAGCCGCGCCGGTCGTTCGGAGATGGACCGACCGGAGACCATCGAGGAGACCGCCGAACTGGTCACGGCGGCCGGCGGCACCGGCATCGCGGTGCAGGTCGACCACCTCGTACCGGAGCAGGTCTGCGACCTGGTGGCCCGGATCGACGCCGAGCAGGGCGGCCTCGACGTGCTGGTCAACGACATCTGGGGCGGTGACCCGCTGGTCACCTGGGACAAGCCGGTCTGGGAGCAGCCGTTGGACGCGGGTTTCCGCACTCTGCGGCTGGCCGTCGACACGCACATCATCACGAGCCACTTCGCCCTGCCGCTGCTGATCCGTAAGCCGGGTGGCCTGGTCGTCGAGATCGGCGACGGCACCAAGGCGTACAACGACGAGAACTACCGCCTCTCGGTCTTCTACGACCTGGCCAAGGTCTCGGTCAACCGACTCGCCTTCACCCAGGCCCACGAGCTGAAGCCGCACGGCGGCACCGCGGTCGCGCTCACTCCTGGCTGGCTCCGCTCCGAGGCGATGCTGGAACATTTCGGCGTCACCGAGGAGAACTGGCGCGACGGCGCCGCCACCGATCCACACTTCCTCATCTCCGAGACCCCGGCCTTCGTAGGCCGCGCGGTGGCCGCGCTCGCCGCCGACGAGGACAGGGCCCGGTGGAACGGTCAGTCCGTCGACGCGGGCACGCTGTCGAAGGTGTACGGCTTCACCGACGTCGACGGGAGCCAACCGGAGGCCATCCGGTACATCGTCGAGGTGGTCGGCGCGGGCAAGCCGGCCGACGTCACCGGCTACCGCTGACGTCGCGCGGCGCGGCCGGGTCGTCGTACCGTGCGGCGGCCCGGCGTGCCGCGTCCGCCAGGCGTCCGCGCAGCTCCGGCGGGTCGAGCGCCTCCACCTCCGGGCCCAGCGCCAGCAGTTGGGTGTACGCGACGTCGACCGATTCCACGGGCAGCCGCGCCACCACCCAGCCCTGCCCGTCGGGCTCGCCCGCGGCGGCTACCACCTCGTCGTACACCTCGGGGGCGTCGACCACGTGCCGAAGCTGGCGCTGGCCGGCGGGGCTGAGCCGGACGGTGACCTCGGCCCGCAGCATCGTCCGCAGGAACGACCCGGCCTGCTCGCGCCAGTGCCCGGCCAGGCCGAAGCCCTCGTTGCGCGCGAAGTGCTCCTCTTCCACCTCGACCCCGGTCACCCGGTCCACCCGGTAGGTGCGCATGTCGTCGCCGACCCGGCCCACCAGGTACCAGGTCGCGTTCTTGAGCACGAGCCCGTACGGCTGCACACGACGGGTCACCTCGTTGTCGCCCCGCCGGTAGCGCAGCCGGACCACCCGGTCGGCCCAGACGGCCCGCGCCAGCTCGGTGAGCCAGAGTGGCGGCGGTGTCTCCTGGAACCAACCCGGCACGTCCAGGTGGAACCGCTGTCCGGTGCGGACGGGCGCGTCGCGCAGGGCCGGTGGCAGCGCGGCGAGCACTTTCAACTCTGCGGCGGCGACCGCGTCCGCCAGGCCCATGTCGCCGGCCGGGCCGGGCAGACCGGCCAGGAACAGCGCCTCGGCCTCGTCCCGGGTCAGCCCGGTCAGCCGGGTCCGGTAGCCGCCGAGCAGCCGGTACCCGCCGGCCCGGCCACGGTCGGCGTACACCGGCACTCCGGCGGCGGACAGCGCCAGTACGTCCCGGTAGACGGTCCGCTCGGAGACCTCCAGCTCCCGCGCCAGCTCACCCGCCGTCATCGAGCCGCGCGCCTGCAACAGCAGCAGCAGTGAGATCAGTCGGGACGCGCGCACCCGCCCATCCTGCCCCGTGCCGCTCGCCGCCCGGCGGATTCGATCACCTGTCGTTAGGCTGCTCGATCGTGGACGCCAGCAGAATCGCCAGCCCGGTGACCGGGGCCGTCGGACGCTTCCTCCTCGGGGTCAGGCTGCTCCTGCGCGGGCTGGGCCTCTACGTCCGCAGCCCGAAGCTGATGCTGCTCGGCATCGTGCCGGCGCTGATCTCCGGCGCGCTCTTCGTGGCCGCGTACGCCACCCTCGTGTACTTCGTGGACGACCTCGCCGCCCTGGTCACCCCGTTCGCCGACGACTGGTCGAGCACCGGCCGCAGCCTGGTCCGGGTGATCGCCGGGCTGGCCTTCCTGGGGCTCGGCGGCCTGCTCGCGGTGATCAGTTTCACTGCGGTCACCCTGGTCATCGGTGACCCGTTCTACGAGAAGATCTCCGAGCGGGTGGAGGAGCGGCTCGGCGGCACCCCGGACGCCGTGGAGGTTCCGTTCTGGTCGTCGCTGCGCCGCAGCCTCGCCGACTCCGTACGCCTGGTGGCCCTCACGGCGCTGGTCGGCATCCCACTCTTCCTCGCCGGCTTCATCCCGGTGGTCGGCCAGACGGTCGTACCGGTGATCGGGGCGGCGGTGGGCGGCTGGTTCCTCGCCGTCGAGCTGGTCGGCGCGCCGTTCTACCGGCGTGGGATGCGGCTGCCGCAGCGCCGGACGATCCTGAAGGCGGACCGGCCCATGGCCCTCGGCTTCGGGGTGGCGGTCTTCCTGTGCTTTCTCATACCGCTCGGCGCGGTGTTGGTCATGCCGGCCGCTGTCGCCGGCGCGACCCTGCTGGCTCGCCGCTCGTTGGGCCAGTCGATCGAGGAGGGCTGACGTGGAGATCACCCTGATCGAGGGGGACATCACCGACCAGCGGGTCGACGCCGTCGTGAACGCCGCGAACTCGTCCCTGCTCGGCGGCGGTGGGGTGGACGGCGCGATCCACCGACGCGGCGGCCCGGCCATCCTGGCCGAGTGCCGGGCGCTGCGCGCGTCCCGGTACGGCAGGGGACTGCCCACCGGGCAGGCGGTGGCGACCACCGCCGGAAACCTGCCGGCCCACTGGGTCATCCACACGGTCGGGCCGGTCTTCTCAACTGGCGAGGACCGGTCGGGGCTGCTGCGCGACTGCTACGCCAACAGCCTGCGGGTCGCCGACGAGCTGGGCGCGTCCAGGGTGGCGTTCCCGCTGATCTCCGCCGGTATCTACGGCTGGCCGGTCGACGACGCGGTCCGCCAGGCGCTCTCGGTGCTCCGCTCGGCCACGCCCGCCACGGTCACGGAAGCCCGCCTGGTGCTCTTCGGCGCGGACACGCACGCCACAGCCCGCGAGGTCTTCGAGGCAGCGTAGGCCTCGTGCCTTGATCACTTGATGGTGACCAGTTGTCAGAAGCGCTTCTGGACTAGTCACCATCAAGTGATCATCGGAGACCAGTCGAGGCTACGCCGTTCCCGCGTCGTCCCACAGGGACTCGAAGTGCTCCACGTAGCGATCGAACGGGCCACCCGCCTCCCGGCGTCGGAGGTGCATGGTCACCGAATCCTGCCCGGGCCCCGCGCCGATGTGGGTAGCCACGATCGCCTCGTCGTCGAAGACCCAGACGGACATGGCAACGTGCCGGTCTGACAGTCGGACAGCAAGGGGTTCCGGAGACTTCGCGATCTCCGCCTGGGTCATGGCTATGCGGGTCGCAAGCGTGAGCGGAGTCGCCTCGATGCCTTCTCGTGCGGTGGTGATGTCACTACCGGGGTCACCGAGCAGGAAACGTACATCAGAGCCCCTCTGCGCCTTCGCGCCGAGCGTGGCGGGGGCGTTGGGCACCTCAAGCCACACGAAGTAGCTCGTGTATCCGCCGAACCACAACCGTCTGTCCGCCTTGTCGATCAACTCGCGGAACAGCGAACGCGGCAGGTCGGACCGGCGTGCGTACATGCCGACCAGTTCGCGGTCTGAACCGATCTTGATCGTGCGGCGGGCGACTTCGGGCCATAACACCCCTACATCCTGACCCAACACCCCAGCAGCGCGCATCCGGGAGCGGGGATGAGGTATGCGACCCCTGCTGATCCATCGCTCAACGGTCTTTGCGTCCACATCGCACTTTGTGGCGAGGTCGGCAACGGTCATTCCCGCCGATCTCAGGGCGCTCCCAAGGACGTCGTTCCGCGTCATCGCAAGGGGACCTTTCCTAGACGTCCCCTGATGGTCGCATACGGACGGTGCAGGCGTCCGGCACACGCTGGAACCGTGGCAGGTGAGCGGCACTGCTGGTGGAGGCGTAGCCCGGCGGCGGTGTCAGCCCGGGGCCGTCCCGTGGGCGAGCATTCAGGGACGGCCCCTCCCCGACCACCGGAGGGGGAGACATGCCCGCACCACCAGGACCGACGCTCCGGGCCGGCGATCTGCTACGCCTGTCGGCCACCGCGAGCGTGCAGTTCCTGCGGCCGATCACCGTGCGGGTCATCCGCGAGTTGGAGTGGGACACGTACGACGGGTGGGTGTGGCTCGACGCGTACGAGATGGGGGCGCGCGGTGACGCGGTCGCCCGGCGTGAGCTTTACGTGCGGCGCGAAGGCGTGCAGCTACTGAACGCTTACGCGTCAGCGCGCCTGCCCACGTGCGCCGGATGAGCCCGCGCCCGCGCCCGCATCACGCCGGCCTGCCGCACTGGCGCTGTACTCGCTGCGGTGCCCACTGGCCGTGTTCACCCACGCGGCTGTCGCTGCTGTCCCGCTGGCACGGCGATCGGGTCGGGATGCTGCTCATGTTGACCACGCTCGCCCGCGAGGCGTTCGCCGACGCGCTGAAGCTGGGTCTGCGGCCGGACCCGGCGGCGTACGTCGCGCGGTTTCTGGAGTGGACGCGTCCGCGCAGCGACAGTTATTAATAGCAGCGCGGTCAGGTCAGGTCGGCCAGGCAGGCCCACAGGGTCGCCACCGGTCGGTAGCCCAGCCGGGCGTTGATCGCCAGCATCGGCGCGTTCGACTCGTCGTTCGAGGTGTACGCGCTCCGTACGCCGTTCTCGGCGGCCCGGTGCAGCGCCGCCGTCTTGGCCAGTCGGGCCAGTCCCCGTCCCCGGTACGCCGGGACGGTGCAGGTGTAGTCCGACCACATCCGCTCGCCGTCCCGCTTGACGAGGCTGAACGCGGCCACGTCGCCGTCGACTTCGGCGGCGGTGCTGGCGACCCTGTCCAATCCGAGGTTTTCCCACACGTCGTACCGCCAGCTCTCGAAGGTGACCGCGTTGACGGGTACGTCACCGGGTTCGTCGACGGCCGAGGCGACGTCCGCCTCGTAGAGCAGGTGCGGGTCCAGCTCGGCGATCGGGCGCAGCCGTACGCCGGCGGGCGGCTCGAGCAGCGCGGGCGGTGGGGTCAGTTCCAGCGCCGAGTAGCGCACTTCGCGGCTGGGCGTGAAGCCGTGCCGGCGGGCGAACGGCAGGGAGTCCGCCGCGGCCATGGTGCGTACGCGGCGCACCCCGAGGGGACGGAGGTGGTCGGTCGCGGCGCTCAGCAGTGCCGTCCCAATGCCCCGGCGGCGGTGCTCGGGGTGTACGTGCAGCGTGTTGACGTCACCGAAGCCCTGTACCGAGGTCGAGGTGTTGGGCTCGGCGGACGTCCAGCCGACCACCTGGCCGTCGACCTCGGCTACGAGCGCGGTCCAGCCGTCGACCGGCGGCGGATCGGCGATCATCTTGCGGGTCGACTCGACCCCGCGTACCAGGTACGGGTGGACGATCGCCCGCAGCGCCACCACGGCGGCGGCGTCGTCCGGCTGTGCTGGGCGGATGCGCATGTCAGGCCACCGTCGGTACGGCGGCGCCTGCCTCGACCTCGATGAGCTGGGCGGAGTAGCCGAGCACGGCCACACCCAGCAGGGTGGTGGGCGGATTGTGCTCGCCGAAGTAGTCCCGGACCACCTCCCAGACGGTCACCAGATCCGCCTGCCGCGACGATGCCACGTACACGGTGGTGGTCTTGACGACGTCGGTGAGCCGCGCGCCGGCCGCGCCCAGGGCGGTCTCCAGGTTCGCCAACACCTGCCGGGCCTGCGCGGCGTGGTCACCCGGCGCGACGGCACGACCCTCGTCGTCGAGCGGGCACGCGCCGGCCGTGAACACCAGGCGGGCGGGAGGTTCGACGGTGGCCGCGTACGCGTACGCGTACGCGTACTCGGCGACGTCGGAGAGAGCGGGTACGTGCAGCAGCGCGACAGGATCCGGCATGCCGGCGAGGCTAACGACGGTCGCCGACCGGAGCGACGCATTAACGGACCGGTCTGGGAACAACCTGGCGCTCTCGCTGTGCGGTGGGCTGAGCACGTCGAGGCGCGACACCTGCGTGACGGATTGCGCTTCTCCCGCGACACGATGATGCAACGGCATGCTAGTGTCTCGCGCCTGAGGTTCGTTTACAGAACGCGGCGATGCTGTCGAGGATCTCGTCGGCGGTCTTGGTCCACACGTACGGACGTGGATCCTCGTTCCAGTTGTCGATCCAGGCCCGGATGTCGGCCTCCAGCGCGGGGACGCTCTTGTGGACACCGCGTTGCAGGAGTTTGGTGGTCAGTTCGCCGAACCAGCGTTCCACCATGTTCAGCCAGGACGAGCCGGTGGGGATGAAGTGCACGTGGAAGCGGGGGTGGGCGGCCAGCCACTTCTGGATGGCGTCGGTTTTGTGGGTGGCGTAGTTGTCGCAGATGATATGCACGTCCAGGTCGGCGGGCACCTCTTTGTCGATTTTGATGAGGAATTTGCGGTACTCGGTGGCCCGGTGCCGGCGGTGAATCGCCCCGATCACCGTGCCGGTGGCCATGTCGAGGGCGGCGAACAGGCTGGTGATCCCGTTGCGCACATAGTCGTGGGTGCGCCGCTCGGGCATGCCGGGCATCATCGGCAGCACCGGCTGGGACCGGTCCAGAGCCTGCACCTGGGACTTCTCGTCGACGCAGAGCACCACGGCCCGCTCTGGCGGGTCGAGGTACAACCCGACGACGTCGCGGACCTTGTCGATGAACAGCGGGTCCTTGCTGAGCTTGAACGTCTCCGACTGGTGCGGCTTGAGCCGAAACGCCTTCCAGATCCGGCCCACCGTGGACTTCGACAGCCCGGAATGCTCGGCCATCGACGCCCGCGACCAGTGCGTGGCATTGCGCGGCGTGGACTCCAGGGTGTCGACCACCACCGCCTCGACCTGCTCATCGGTGATCTTCCGCGGTGCGCCCGGCCGGTCCTCGTCGACCAGCCCGGCCAGCCGGCGCTCAACGAACCGCGACCGCCACTTACCCACCGTCGGCCGAGACACCCCCAACCGGTCAGCCACCTCCGAATTAGACAGACCATCCGCGCACGCCAACACGATCCGACACCGCAACGCCAACGCCTGCGCGCTCGTACGCCGCCGCGACCACGACACCAGCGTGTCGCGTTCCTCGTCGGTGAGCACCAACTCCGCCTTCGGGCGACCACGACCAGCCATGCACACAGCATTCACCACCGCAGTCACCACTCGAATACACCACTGTCTCAATTCGGAAACGAATTTAAGGCGCGGGACACTAGTTGCCGATTAGGCGCTGCCCGAACGGCGTTCGGGCACGCAGTCAAAGATGGCGTCTAAGAGGACGTGGAGGTGTGGTCGGGTCTTGCACAGGCCCGCTATCGCCTCGACCCATCTTTCCCTCGACTCAGGGGTGAGTTTGTGCCGGTTGGCGGTGATGACGGCTTTGGCATCGGTTACTCGACCTGCTTCGATGTCTCCGATCAACTGAAGTACCGGCACCGAGATGTCGTTGACGCAGGTCGCGGTGACCATCCGTTCCAGTGCGACGGTAGTCAGGCCGTCTGCCACCGGCGGGCCCGGTTGTCCGACCTCCCTGATCTGGGCCACCGCCTCCATCAGCCTCTGGGGCAGTTCATCGTCGCGAGCGGTCGCGTAGGTGAAGACGGTCTTGAAGTCGCCGAGGGCGCCGAACTCCAGCACAGACGCCAAGGTGCTCAGCACATGGTCGTCAGGCACCCGCTTGCTCACCTGTTCGAGCTGGGCCTGGGCGGCTTTCATGTGCTGCGGGGACCAACTTCGTCGCAATCTTGCGAATGCCTCCTGGGTCTCCTGAAGGCTTGGAGCCCAAATCATGTGGCCGAGCGGGTTGTCGACCGGGGTGATTGCCGCATCCGGTCGAGCCAGCTCTGCGACCGCCTGAAGGACAGGACGGTCGATCTTTTGCCAAGGGCTGTCGGAGATGCTGGGCGTCTCGGGCTTCCCATACGGCCCGAGCCTAACGGCCTGCCACCATGGCGCGAGCTGAAGGTTGTCATTCGTCCCGGAACCGCTGGGCGTGTTCCACACTTGATGTAGCACCGCTAGGCCGTACGTCGCTGCCACATCGAGCAACTTGGGAGTAGGGCGGCTGCGGGTGACCACGACGGGTCGCAGGGCATTTTGGGCGAACTGTTCGAGCAGGAAATTCAGGTCGACAACGTCGTCACGGTTCGCGAACCCGCCGGTGCCTGGATCCGCCAGCAGGATAACCGGGAGCGTCCCGTCAGACGCGTCGATGAGGTCGGTCATCAGCGACTGCGGTGCGCGGATCTTTCTCCCCGCGATGACGTACACGTTGTGGTCAGCGGTGACCGCACTGCGCAGCAGCAACGACGGCCCGCTCAGCGAAATAGCGGGAGCCCAGGCATCGTAATGTGTGTCACTGTCACGCCAAACCGAAACCTCGGGAGCCTCAGGTTGTCCGAGCGGGGCGATGACCTCGCCTTCGGGATGATCTATGTCGTAAATCCTGATCGGCATTCGTAGGATATGGGCTACGAGGTGCACGAATGCCTCGCCGAACTCACCTGTCCAGTTGTCATCCCACTTTGCTACGGCAGCCTTCAGGGCATCGATGTCGTCGACGGAGGCGAGGTACGCGTCCGGGCCGCCGGGTGCGTTCCGCGCGCGTGTCGTATTCCTGAGAACGTGCTGCAAGGTGCTCGACGTCTCGTCGCTGTTATTCGATTGGATGCGCTTTCTAACCGTCTGCGCCAAAACAGCGGCTGTCGATTCGCTGTGCGTGTAGTCCTCGCTCTCCAAGAGACGGAGATGGTCCGCCGGTGGCAGTGTGTGGATGGCTATCGAGGTGAGAAGGCACCAGCCATTCTCGGGGGCCCGCAGCACCGCGCTGGGTGGCAATACCGGTGATGCGGCGGAGGCTGGCTTCTGGTCTTCGACGGATAGGGTAGCGGTGCTGGCCGGATCCTTCGTGGCGTAGGCTATGCGCAGCCCGCTGTTCCTCTGCTCCGAGTCAGGGACACCTAAGTAATGGGTGAGATAATGCCCCACCCTCTGCCTCAGTTCAAGAGAAGTCCGATAAGTGGACGGTCCAATTCGGCCAGCGCTAGATATTCGGACTACCAACCTTCCGCCTTCGGCGAGCTTGGTTGCCAGCCAGCGGGCCATTCGATCAATCAGCCATGACGCAAAGGGGTCGGAGAGGTTTATCTCCGCTGGCGTGCGTTGCAGGTCGGGCCAGAACGGACTCGAAGTCCTTGCCGCATTTGATTCGGCGGGAAGAGGATGCCGTCGAGCTCTTACCGGAACGGTTAGCTCGAATGCATCTCGGTTCCTTTGGATTCTCCCCTGCCCGATCCGCTCAAGGCGTTCCCCCAGCATGCTTAAGATAGAGGCCGGCATGAAAAGATCGTTCTCGAGCTCCACGGCGTGAAGGTGGCGGAGCGGGGCCGACCGATCGGCTAGCAGGCGCGCGATCACGGCTCGGCAGATGAGAAGCTGCTCGGCCAGTCTTTGTTCACCGACATACGCCAGAAGGCGCTTCACGTTGAGCACCCCTTGATTGTGATTGAACGACAGTCTTATCGCTTCTCGGACGGCCTTGTGAGCACGGAACCGATCATTCACAGAAATGCCCCCCGGGCCGATTGCTCGAGGCTCCGGATAGGCCCAGTTCGCGATGGCCGCTGTCTGGGCCAGTTCAGCGACGACCGAATTGGAGTAGGAGTACGGCATTGTCGTGCTCAGCACGTCCCAGTGGCCATGATTAGAAATTTCCGCGCGCCGAAATGCGCCTTCAGAATGGAGGGTCAGGGGTTGAGACGGAAAGTACACGGCCACGTCGAGACGATTGTTGGCGGTCAGCTCTCTGTGGAAATCAAATACGAACCGACGGGGCGCGGGGCCTTGGAGAAGTATCGACCGGACGCCCCGCGAGTATGCGAGCGCGAATTTATCATCCTGAATTACAATTCGGGCCAGCGAGGCGGCGTCGATCAAGACATCGTCGTATGGGGCTGAACCGGACACCCCCCGAAGCACCTGCACCACGGCGTGCTGGCGCTCGACTACCGCGCTGATTACGTAGATTTCATCGTCGCCCCACGGGCACGGAATGCCTATTCGCACATTCCCCGGACCCGCCATGATGAATCGCGTTTTATCGGTTATCGGGTGAGGCGCTGTTTCAGGGTTTCCAGTCGCCGGGTGCAGATCCCAGAGGAAATCAGTGCGCTCGTCGTCTGGGCCTGGGAAAATCAAGGAAGGCGTGATGCTCCCGCCGCGGACAAGCCTGAAGCACCTGAGTAATCTGGTGGCGAAGGCCATTGTCCCGCTCGTTCCAGCGCGGATGCCCACCATGTGGAAGTCCGGCTTATATATAAACCGGTGGAGACCCAGTCGGATTCCGGAGTTTGATTCGTCGGGCAACGCGGTGATTCCGTCGAAAGGTAGGCCATCGTCCACCGGGTCGTTGACAACGTCCCAGCCTTCGCCATCGCTCCCCCCGGGGACGAAGAGGCGCCAGCTCTTGCCCTGCCACGTTGAGAGTCCACCGGTGATGTTCGCGCCGACCCACACATCGCCCTGCGGGGCGAGCACATCCCGATCTTCCAGGGCGTCGGCCAATTTGGCCGCGAATCCACCGTTACCCGCTCCAGCAGCGCAGGAGGCGAATACCCACGAGTCGGCGTCGGGTGCCATGGTCTTCATTACCATGGCCAGGTCCGGCGCCCCGAGGCTGCCCATCCCTTGGGTGCCGTCCGCGTACCGCACCGGTACGTGGACATCCCCACCCGTGACTGAATGCACCACCAGGGCGGGTGCCCTACCCGGTGGGACCAGGTCCCGGCTGGCGAGCTCGGCCCACTCCTGGTCGCTGACCAGGACGAACTGGCGGCGGCCACCGGTGGTGACCTGTCGGACGACCACGTGCGTGGTGCCCACTGCGACCAGCCGGACAGCCTCCGGTTCGGCGGGATGGGTGGCCCGCTCGTCTCGCTCCTGCAACGGTCGGAGCGGACCGCGCGCGTCCAAGCGTGTGGCGACGATTGGACGGCTGGACTCAGATCGGCGCGGACCGGGTGGGATGAGGGCGGCATCGTAGTGTCGCACCAACTCGACCAGCCGCGCGGTGTGTTCACGTAGGGCTGCCGCATACGCCTCCGGCTTTCCCCTGGTGATGTGCTCGGCCGGCTCGATGTCAGTCATCTTGGGCGAATGACGCAGTCGCTCAGCAACAGCGGGATCGTACGAACCGAGCTGCTCGCTCGCCCACTTCTCGGTGAGCCGGTAGCGCACGCTGGCGAGGTGCTCGGCCGGTATGACGAGCACGGCACCGACCTCGCCATGCGCGTGAAACGGTACGACCCGCGAATTGCTTAGACCCAGCAACTCCGGCGCACGTACGAGGGTGGGCAGGCCCAATTGGTCAGCCCGGGTCATTGCGGCTTCCAAGCTGAGCGCGAGTCCAGTCGGAACGTGCACCATCGCCGCGAGGATGTCTAACGGCTCGTTGCGGAGGGCCTTGGTGACGACGTCAGCGCTAACCTGGGCCGCGTCGATATGTACCAGATGGAACCCCGAGACCGGTGGCGCGTCGAGCACCGCGACCGGCACCGGGCCGGAGAAGCTGATCCATCGGCCCGAGGGCACCCAGGTGATTGCATCTTCGGCGCAGCCCATGCCAACGAAATCCATCAATCAGCATCCTCTCCGAAGGCAGAACTCGGAGGCGCGACGTCGGACCACCAGTCAGCCCTAGTCCTCCTCGGCACGATAGTCGTCGGTCCACAATCGGTCGGCAACGATAGGGTCCAAACCAGACAGAGGCGCATTTCCTTCAAGGAGCATATATTTGACCAGTAACCCAAAGGTGCCGTGATCGTTGTCCGTGTATGGGTGTTGCGGTACGTGATGCGCGGCGGCTTTCCC
>NZ_JBNCKT010000110.1:0-17494 GCF_049841675.1 Micromonospora sp. DT4 | reverse complement strand
CCCTCGACGTCCTCAAACAGCTGTTCACCACCGGGCCGTGGTTGCCTCAAACGGCTACCTCAAGCTGAATACGTACCATCAGAGTAGCCTACTTCTATTGGGTGCAGAGCGCGAAGCCAACGTATCGGCGGACGCAATAGACGGAGTCCGTGTAGGTGTGCAGTGGTGTATTCGACTCAGCATGAGGGGAAACCTGGTGGCGACCGTAGCCGTAGGCATCAGGGGCTTGGCGGCGCAGCGCAGCGCCGAGGCCAGCCGGGTCAGGCGGTTATCAACGTCGGGCCAGTGTTCACCGGCGCGACCAGTGTGGTCGGGCAACGCGGTGGCGTGACAATACGCGAGGTGCCCGACGGTCGCGCGTAGCGCCCCGCCGGCGGCAAGGTCGACATCCTGCCGGTTGTCGCACCACGACCAGTCGCTCTGATGGCGCAACAGTTTCTGCGCGCAGGGATCGCGCAGCACTTCCTCGCCGTGGTCACCGTTTGGAGGATGGGTGGCCGCCTCGACCACTTCGGCGGCGAACAGCAACGCTTCGGCATATCTTGTCGGCGCGGACGACACATCCACCTGCGTCACCTCCCCCTTGCAGTGACACGATGCCACAACCATGTGACCCGCCACGTCCGCTGCGGGTGGCGTTCCCGTCCAGCGGAGGGAAGGCGGCCCTACTGTCCCTACGTGATGGAACTACGCCTGGACTCCGCGTTCGTGGTCTTCGACGCCCAGGACTCCGGGTGCGTCTCCTACGGCGTTGAGGTGTCCGGACGCCGCTGGTTCGTCAAGACAGCCACCACCGCGCCCAGCCGCCGTTCCCTGCTGCGGGCCGCCCGGTTCCACGCCGCGGTCCGGCACCCGGCGATCGTGCGCCCCGAGCACGTCCTCGACGGGCCGACGCTGGTCTACCCGTGGCATGACGGCAGCGTGCTGAACCACGCCACCGTTCACGGTTCGGACCGCAGCGCACTGCACCGGTTCCAGCAACTACCCCTGCGCGACGTCGAAACGGCCATCGCCACGATCCTCGACGCGCACCTGGCCGTCACCGCCGCCGGCTACGTCGCGGTCGACCTCTACGACGGCTGCTTCCTCTACGACTTCCACGCCCGCCAGCTAGGCCTGATCGACCTCGACGAGTACCGTCCCGGCCCGTTCACCCTCGACACCGACCGCCTCCCCGGATCCCGCCGCTACATGGCACCCGAAGAATTCGTCCGCGGTGCCGTCATCGACCAGCGCACCACCGTCTACACCCTCGGCCGCACCATCCACCACCTCCTCGACTCCCCACCCGGCTGGCGCGGTTCCCACCACCAACAACAGGTAGCCGTACGCGCCACCACCACGACACCAGCCGACCGATACCCCAACGTGGCAATACTCGCCGCCGCTTGGCGCACCACCCTGCCGAACCAATAACCCAGAGTGCGCACATGATCTTCGATGATGTGCGCGGTGTGTGCTCTCCAGCGGATGCCAACCCGGGTGAACCGGTGCCAACGCGGGTCACCGCGGCCGACGGCCGGTCGCAAACGGGGGTTTGTGTGCTCCGGGTGTGGTCCTGGGCTGCGACAACGGCGGTCCGGGGAACGTGGGTGAACGTGGGCCACTCCCTGCCACCCCAGGTGAACCCCCAGGTCGCTAGACTAGGCCCTCGCGCCCCCGTAGCTCAGGGGATAGAGCATCGGTTTCCTAAGACGACGCTCTATCTGTACCCATGGGCTCGCTACCTGCGGGTTCCTATTCTGTCTTCAGGTTAGCGGGTCGCACACACGCATTGCTGTGCTCGCTTGCCGAAGATCGGCAGAGCAGGCCTAAGTCCTGCTCAAGCCATGCTTCGGTTGGTCCGCCGGTGTGCTTGCCGAGATCCGGCGGAGCTGTCGCGCTGCGTCAGTCTGCGGTGCCGCAAGAGCTTGAGCCAGCAGCGTGGCGCATTTGGCTGGCGCTACGCCGACGGTGCCCGCGAGGAGCACCTGACGCGATTCGGGTTGCCGACCGGTGGCACCTTTTGAAGAACCTCAGCGACGCGCGAGAAGGTCGTCCGGGGGCATCGCCGGTGCCACGAACCGCGCGCGACCGACGCCTGTGACCGCAGTCCGGGTGCCATCGGCCCGGCGCATCACCGCCTGGATCCTGCGTCCCAGCCACAAGCTCACCGACGTGCCGAAGCCATCCAGTGGGAACCCGACGAGCGCCGAGTGTCGGTCGGGGATCAGCGTGGCTGCGGCGAGGCCGCAGGCCGCAGGCCGTGGCACTCGAGGTCAGGGCGGCCCCTGCCTGCCGATTACCATGTGGGAGACACAGTGGCGGTGGCAACCGTGCGCCCGGTGCCGTCGTGTGCGGTAACCGTCGGCGGTCGGCCCGCTGGGCGCCGTCTCGGCCATGTCCGCGGGAGTGTCCGTTGTTCTCGTCGAAGACCAGCTCGTTCAGATCTCGAGGTCCGGGGACGCGCTTCGAGCGGACGGCCGGAACCCGACCAAGCGGCGCCGGCAGCCCCGCTTGCTGTCAGACACGGTGACCGAGGTCGAATCCGGCGACCCACTTAATGAATGCTTGGCGGATGTGCGCGCGAACGTACGTCTGGAAGCGCGTCCCGGGTACAACGCCGAACTCGAACGGCAGGCGCCCTGCATGGCTGAGGCACTTGTTCGCATGTGGGGAGAACGCATTGGTAACGAACAGGCTTGCCATCGACGGCGGGAAGCTGTTCCGCACGCCGACGTACTTCAATGCTTCATCGCGAGGGACGCCAAGTGGATAGTACTTTCCCTCGACCGTCAGGACACAGCCGGACGGCTTCGGCAGTTGCTGCCTGTCGCGGCTGCTGCGGGCTGCCTTCGTGTCGATGAGCAGCACATCAGATTCGGCGTCGAAGTTCTTCCACTGGACCTTCACCCGCAGATGAACCTCGATCGGGCGAGCGGCGCCGAAGCGCAGCACCGCGTGCGTGAACGGTCGCCGCCGGGCGTGGATGACGCCTGGGGCGCCCCGGAACACGAGTTCTTGCACTTCCTTCTCGTTGCAGTCCTCGTAGGTCACCATCCCGCCGCACTCGGCCGCCGTGGCGATTACCTGCGCGAACAGGTAGGCCTCGTAGATCCGATCTGCCTCGTCAGCCCGTGTGAACGGTGTGGTTACACCCTGCATCGCGTCCGCGAGTTCGGTCAGCAGGGCACCGACGGGATCAGTCATTCCGCCACCGCCTGCCGCAGGGCGACCAGCGCGTCGATGACCCGCTGCCGGTTCTGCACACTGTCGGCCGATTCGGGCTGCCAGAGGATGGCGGCCTCTTCGGTGTCCTCGTCGGGAGCCGTAACGATCTGCTCGGGAATCGCTACCCTGCCCTGGAAGCCGTCGGTAAGCAGGCGCAGGGTCTCCGCTCGGATGCCTGGCAGATCCCGGTAGACCACGAGCATCGCATCGAGCAGAAGCAAGACCCGTTCCTCATCCGTATACGGCCGCTGCACGACTTGCGGCTCGATCCGGGGGCGGTCGTCCGGCCGCATGCCGAACACGGACGTGCCGCGCCGTCGGTTGTGGTTGCTACTGCCCTCGGTCACCGACTCGGCGAAACCCTCGGCGACTGCGGCATCCACCGCCTGCACCACCCAGGTCAGCTCGCGGCCGGCGCACAACTGCCGAAGCGTCTGATCTATCCGGGCCAACTCGGACGCCTCCATCAGAGGCCCTTCTCCACATCTTCCACGCAGCGCTGCCGCGCTTCACGCTGCACCGGATGACGTCCGCGGCTATTCGTGCGGCTCCGCCTGTACCAAAACGCCACTTCCAGCAAACCACCATAGTGGACACGGTTGCGCCCACCGGCGTGGTGTGCGGTTTGTATGTGATGGGCGTTTTATGTAGATAGGACACGGCCGCCGCGTCGATGCCTCAAACGACTAAGACCCTGGTAAATAAGGGTTTCAGGCCGTCGGGGGTGCCGTGGAGATCGACTGCGCTGGTGGTGCCGGCGTGGTGGCGTGACATGAGGAAGGGCCTCCGGTACGAGCAAAGGCGACTAAACCAGCACGACCGAAGGCCCAGCCCTGTCTGTATACCTTGTCGCCGGTGTCGCCGCATCCACCACCCCGGCCACCCTCGACGCTCACCTGCCTACCGCCCGGCCACGGCACTACCCGTCGGACACCACGGACGCCGAATGGGCGATCCTGGCACCACACGTCCCGGCCGGGACCGGGCGTGGCCGGCCGATCATCTACCCCCGCCGCGACGTCGTGGACGCGATCCGCTACCTCGACCGCACCGGCTGCCAGTGGGACGCGCTACCGGCCGACTTCCCGCACCACAAGCTGGTCTACCACTACTTCAAGACCTGGACCGCGGACGGAACCCTTCACCGCATGCACAACAGCCTGCGTGAACAGGTCCGCGTCCAGGTCGAGGACCGCGACCGTCAGCCGACGGCCGCGCTGGTCGACTCCCAGTCGGTACGCGGCGCGGAGACCGTCGGGCGGCCCAGCCGCGGCTACGACGCCGGGAAGAAGGTCAACGGCCGCAAACGGCACATCGCCGTCGAGACCTGCGGCCTGCTCCTCGCGATCCTGATCACCGGCGCCGACGTGCAGGACCGCGACGGCGCCCGCCCCCTGCTCCAGGCGCTACACGCCTGCTTCCCCGGCATCCGCCTCGTCTGGGCCGACAGCGGCTACGCCGGCAAGCTCGTCCACTGGGCCACCACCCACCTCGCCCTGACCGTGCGGATCGTCGCCAAACTCGCCGGGCAGACCACCTTCGTGGTCCTACACCGCAGGTGGGCGGTCGAACGTACCTTCTCGTGGATCAACCGGTGCCGACGCACGGTCCGCGACTACGAACGGCTACCCGAGCACCACGCCGCAATGGCCCAGTGGGCCATGATCATCATCATGACCCGCCGCCTCGCCCGACACCAACACACCTGAAACCCTTATTTACCAGGGTCTAAGCTTGTCGTTTAACCTACCGGCCCGGTGAGCTGCGGGTTTGACTCTGAATCAGTTTGTGCACTGTGGACAGCAAGCGGCCTTGGCGTGATCATGGATGTTGCTGAAGACATCAACGATCGACACCAAGGCCGTGAGGATGAGTGTGCTGGATGACGCTGCCCGCGTCGAGGCTTTAGCGGTGCTGTCCACGTTCCGGACCGAGTTCTACCGCTGTCTGACCGCGCGGGCTGACGCACTGTTCGAGGTGACTGACGCGCTGCTGTGCACGGACGGGCCGGTCAGGTCGCTGGTCGATCTGGTGCTGGCGCCCGAGCACCGCCGTGGCCACGGCGGCATGTACGACGGGTTGAACTGCGGACGCGTCGACGTCGCTCGGCTACGGCGCAGCATGGCGGGCCTGCCGGTGCCGCGGGCCGCCGACGGGCGGATCGTTCTCGCGGTCGACGTCAGCCCGTGGCTGCGCTCCGACGCCCAGACCAGTCCGGATCGGCTGTTCTGCCACGTCTACGGCCGCGCAAAGAGCCAGTCGCAGCTGATCCCGGGCTGGCCGTACTCATTCGTCGCGGCCCTCGAAGCCGGACCGACCTCGTGGACGGCGATCCTCGACGCGGTGCGACTCGGACCGGCCGACGACGCGGCCGCTGTCACCGCCGACCAGCTACGCGCCGTCGTGCAACGCCTCATCGCTGCCGGTCACCACGCACCGGGCGATCGGCGGATCCTGATCGTGTGCGACGCCGGCTACGACATCCCCCGCCTGGCGTTCCTCCTCGCCGACCTGCCCGTGGACCTGCTCGGACGGCTGCGCTCGGACCGGGTCATGGCACTGCCCGCACCTCCACGCCGACCAGGCACGACGGGCCGCCCACCCAAACACGGCCCCGAACTGGCCCTCGCCGACCCCGACACCTGGCCGGCGCCGCAGACCGTCACCACCACACAGACCGCCCGCTACGGCACCGCCACCGCGACCGCCTGGGACCGGGTCCACCCACGGCTGACCCGCCGCACCTGCTGGCTCGACCACGAAGGCGACCTGCCGATCATCGAAGGCACCCTGATCCAACTGCAGGTCGACCACCTGCCCGGCGACCGCCACCCGAAACCACTCCGGCTGTGGACCTCCATCACCACGGCCACCGCCGCGGACGTGGACCGCAGCTGGCAGTCCTACCTGCGCAGATTCGACCTGGAACACACCTTCCGGCTACTCAAACAGACGCTGGGCTGGACCCGACCCAAGATCCGCACACCCGACGCGGCCGACCGGTGGACCTGGCTGGTCATCGCCTGCCACACCCAGCTACGCCTCGCCCGCGGCCTCGCCCAGGACCTCCGCCGACCCTGGGAACGACCCACCGACCCGGACCGGCTCACCCCGGCCCGGGTCCGCCGCGGATTCCGCCACATCCACCCGAAGACCACCCACCCCGCCAGCGCACCAAAACCCAGCAAGGCCGGCCCCGGACGCCCCCGAGGATCGAAGAACCGACAGCCCGCACCCAGCTACGACGTCGGGAAGACCGTGAAACGCGCCCTCACCATCGCCGAACGACGAGATCAGACGGGTTAAACGACAAGCTAAGGCCACGTATCCTCGCGCACCGCCTCAAGGAACCGCGCCAGGTTGTCCAGATCCCACACCGCCACCCGCAGGCGCACGCCGGTCTCGCGCCACACCGCTTCGTCCTCGTCATCCCAGACCACATCGTGCGGGCATGCCCCGTTCGGTAGCCGCAGATTCCGGGCGGGGTTGTGGCCGACGATGCCCTGCCGTCTCGCCTCCGACAACGCGCTGCGCAGCACCGGCCGGATACGGCTCACACTGCCCGGCGAGATCAGCCGACCGCCGCGTACGACCTGGCGGCAGAGCACTACTAATGCTCGTTGCAGGTGGTCGAGTCGCCGAGGAAGGCCGTCAGCGGCAGGGAGAGGAAGCAACTCGTACAAAGTCGGTTGGCCACGGGACGCTGGCCGCCGGGCAGGCAGTGGCAGGCCTCGCACTGCGGGCAGAACGGTTCGCCGCACGTTTCGCAGGGTTTCTTCCACGACTTGAAATCTCCGCCGCAGTCCGCGCAGTGCCCGTCGTGGCCGAGCGGGCCGGTGTCCAGAGGCGCGACCAGGGTGGGCCAGTCCGGTGAGTCGGTGACCCACACGGCGACTGTGTAATCGTCGGCCGCCTGGGCGTCGAGGTACATCTGCGGGCCGGCGACACCGCTGCGAAAAGTCGGTCGGTCGACGCCGCGGGCGGTACCGCCGCGCACCGCGGGTTGCAGCCGGGTGGCCGGCTGGACACTGCCGCGGGCGATAGGCAGTACGTCACCGTGGCGGGCGGCGAACTGGCTGCGGCTGTTCGGCTCGAGCAGCATGACGTAGCCCGGTGCGGGTAGGCGGTGTGCGGCGGCGACGCAGCACGCCTCCCGCGATGCTGTCGTGCTCTGCCACAGGCGGATCACCGACGCCGCGGTGACACCGTCAGCGAAGATCCGGCTGACGATGTCGGTGGGCAGTAGGACCGCTGCCGCGAACGCGTCCACCAGGTCTTCCTCGAACGGTCCTTCTTCGCCGTCAGGGAGCTCCCACAAGGCGGCAGCGACCGCGGTCACGCGAGGACACAGGTGATGGCCGAACTCGTGTAGCAGGGAGAAGTTGCGGCGGCCCTCCGACGTGTCACGAACCGCCGAGATCCGTGGCGGTGCTTCTGTCCCGCTGTAGAGTGCCGCGACGGAGCAGCCGCTGCTGAGTGCGGCGGGCTCGACCCAGTCCAGAACAATGCCGTCGACGGTCACGATCACTGCGGCCGGCTCGGCGGCCAACTTGCAGGCGTCCACGCCGATGCTGGTCAGGTGCGCCAGCATTGCCGGCACTAGTTCACCGATCAGGGCTTGTTTGGTGAGTGTCATGGCTGGTCCGAGAGGGAGTCGCCGAGCGCGGTGAGGCGCTGCCGGAGATACACCGAGACCTTCGCCGCCCAGTCGGTGTGTCCGGCACCGCTGTCGGACGTCGTCGCCGTGCGGACGGTCCGCGCAGCCTGTGGGGCCACCGTCTCGGCCATTTCCCAGCGTTGTTCGTCCTCGGAGCTGTGTTTCCCTGCAAGCAAGCGTAGGGACGCGCGGTGTGTGGGTCGGCTGACCTCGGTGATCAATGCGTCATCGAACGGTGGATTCGCGTCCATAACGGTGCGGCTATCGGTATCGAGCAGCTGTGCCAGCTGCGCTGCTTCGCGCTGGGTGACGCGTCCGCCTTTCTTGATCCGCAGGAAGACGCTCATGTCGAGGCCGGAGCGTGCTGTGAGCTGGGCTGGCGGCAGGTCCAAGCTCTTGACCTGTTGCAGCAGGGGCACCACGTCCCCGACCGGGTCACCGGGCACGCACGCGGCGGCGCTGGCGAGCTGGGTGAAGCCGGCAGCGACGGCGTTGCGCAGCTCACGCCGGTCCAGGTCTGCCTCGTCAACTGGGGTGCCGTAGGTCAGATGGGTGGGGCCGACGGCGCCGCGGCGCCATGCCCGCCACACGTCCCGGATGGTGTCGGGTGGGGGAATTTGGGCGGCGGTTTTCGCCTCGTCGAGCATCGGACGGCTCGCCGGTGTGATCTCGCGATCGAACACGAACAGCGGGAC
Source organism: Micromonospora sp. DT4 (assembly GCF_049841675.1). Classification (NCBI taxonomy): domain Bacteria; kingdom Bacillati; phylum Actinomycetota; class Actinomycetes; order Micromonosporales; family Micromonosporaceae; genus Micromonospora; species Micromonospora sp. DT4. The sequence goes on along the minus strand of NZ_JBNCKT010000110.1, from coordinate 8,932 downwards.
CGTGCTTTCCAGGCTGAAACAGACCGCGAACTCGGTGCCCAGCACACTGGCTGTCGCGGGCAGGATCAGGCTGAACTCGTCGGCGGTGCTCACATCGGTGGTGACCGGAGCGACAGTCACCCACCAGCGATCGACGTCAACGACCAGCGCTAGTTCGGTGACGTCCTGCCACCGCAGCCGCCACAACTGGCCCACCATGACGTCCTCCCGAGCGCCGGTGTCGACGGTCAGGGCGTGCACCTCGGGGGACAGCCGGGTGACCGATGCCAGGACGGATACACCTCCGGTGAGAGCACGCTGCCGTGCCGCACGCAGGAACGCCTCGTCGTCGAGGTCGTCACCATGCTGCGCTGCGGCCTGTTGTCGCTGCTGGCACCAGCCGCATTCGGCCAGGTGCTTGCGGTCGCCCTGCGACGGTGTCCCGAGATCTCCGTCAAGCAGGTGCTCTCCGGCGATTGCCACCGGAGGATTCAGGTCGGCCTCGGCGAAGACGTGCCACACCGGGCCGTGGTCGTGCGACGAAACGCCGGTCATCGCCGTACACCAGCCGGGCTGGCGACGGTCCGCCGCAGTCGTGAGCAAAGGGGCTGATGGGTCACCATGCGTCTACCCTCCCGCAGGTCATCTCCCGCACTCTCATGCCTTCTCCATCTGACCTGTGTACGTAGTTGAAACGGCGCACCGTCGTGGTTTGTCCGGCCGCGGCCGGCGCTTCTTTGCGCCATAGTGATGTGCGCCCGATTTCGCCGAGATGCTAATGCTCGTCGTACGGACGCGGGGTGGCCAGCGACTGCGCCAGGCTCAGCATGTCCTCGCGACGCGGTTCGGCGCCGAGTATCTGACCGGCGATCTCCTTGACCCTGGCGGCGACCTGCGCGGCGACGCTCTTGCCCAGGCCGGTGCGATCGGCGATCTGCCGGACAGGCTGGTCCAGGTAGGCGAGCACTAGCTGCTCGCGCTTGGTGAGCTGGGCGAGCAGCCGATCGGCGCCGGCGCGGATCTCCGCCTCGGCCTGGACCACTTCGATGGTGTCGACGCCGGGCAACCAGGGGTCGATGTCGTCGACCGGAGTCACCACCGGGGTCGGCCCGACGGCGAACCGGGCGGCGACCACGTCGGCCAGGTCCGCCAGCGCGAGCGACGCTCCTGCAGCCCGCAGCGTCGCCTCACAGACGTTGGCCAGGCTGTCAGCGTCGGCCACCGGCGACTCCCGGCGGGCATCAGGCCGCCACCGCACGATCGTCACGTCGGTCACCTTGTAGGCCGCGGTGACTAGGTCGGTCATCCGACCGTTCCAGACTCCGGGTGTGGTCCCGTCGGCCAGTTCGATGTTGCGGCCGGCGCCGGGTTGCCCATCGGGAACGGACCGGAACCGGGGATCGCCGTCTAGGACCTCGCGCAGGCGTCGGATCAGCCGGCCCTTGGTCGTGGCCCGGGCCCGATCCCGCAGGAAGTTGCGGACGACCTGCTCCAGCAGGCGGCGGAAGCTCGTGTCGTCGTACGCCTTCACCGCGAGTTCGACCAGACGTTGTGGGCCCTTCGCGTCGGCGAACACTTCGTGCGCGGTCTCCTCGATCGCGTCCAAGGTCCACTGGTGGTAACCGGTCGGCGGCGGGAAGTTGCCGGCCCGGGCGACCGCGCGGACGCACCGGTACAGCTCGGCGGTCGCCTCGGTGCCGAAGACGCCGTCGCGCTGCAACTCCTCCCATGCGCTCATGAAAACTCCTGGTAGGCGGCGATGATGCGGTCGAGAAGATCCCCGGTCATGATCACGTGTGGTTTGGTGTCCTCGTCGTCGTACGCGCCGAAGTCGACCCGGTGGACACGTCGGGGCTGCCACCAGCCTTGGCGGTCGCAGAGCAGCTCCGGATCTTTGTCGTGCCAGATGTCCTTGGGGTGCGCGACCATGGTGTCGCTGGTCCGGGTCACAACCAGGCATGCGCGGTCCGCGGGCAGAACCCGTACGACGACCGTCGGTCTGCGGGCGTGCGGGTCGCGCACGTTGTAGTAGTCGCGGGGTAGCACCGCGACCAGGCCTACAGGTGGTCGCCACAACCTCTGGCCGGGCCACGTCATCGTGGGCTGCTCCTACCTACCGCTCGGCTCAGACCGGCGAACGGCGACGTACAGCATACGGACCGTCCGACGAAGTCCCGCCGACACGCCGAGGTGAACGGCCGGCCCCCGCCGCCACGTCGGACGCGAGCCCTGCGGCCGGGCCACCGAGCCGTCGTCGGCACGAATGTGATCACCAACACATCAGCGACAGCGTTCGTGACCGGACAGCCGGGGACGATTCGCCGTCAGGCATCGGTGGAAGCAGGGCACCGGGTCCACCGGCGCCTGGACATACCCGAAATACCAAGGAGGACAGGATGCCCGACATCGGCATCGCAGACCAGGACCAGCAGGTCCGGCGCCGCTACACGATCATCGTCAACACCCGGCAGAAGACCATCGACGACCGCGAACTCACCTTCGCCCAGGTCGTCGACCTCGCATTCCCGGGCGCGCATGACACCGAGGTGGTCTTCACGGTCACCTACCACCGCGCGGTGGCACCGCAGCGCGACGGCAACCTCAGCGAGGGCGGCACGGTCACCATCAAGGACGGAACCGCTTTCGATGTCACCCGCACTCGTCGCTCGTAGCGCCGACCTGCGCCAGTTGCGTGACGAGGGCTACGAGGTGACCGTCGAGCACGGTCACCTCGTGGTTTCCCACGTCCCGTACCTGAACGCGCAGCGAGAGGTGAAGCTCGGCATCCTGGTGTCCAAGCTCAGCCTCGCCGGCGACACCACGATCACACCGGAGACCCACGTGGTCCACTTCGCAGGCGAGCAGCCCTGCGACGCGAACGGCCAGCCGCTCAACAAGGTGATCCACAGCCCGGTCCAGGAGCAGATCATCCCAGGGCTGACGGTGAACTACATGTTCTCCAACAAGCCCGACGCCGGCTATCCGAACTACTACGCGAAGATCACCACCTATGTGGCTCTCCTGGGCACGCACGCGGCCGCAGTGGACCCGTCGGTGACCGCTCGGACGTTCCAGGTCGTGGAGACCGACGCGTCGGAGTCGGTCTTCCGCTACCTCGACACGGCCAGCAGCCGCGCCGGGATCGCAGCCATCAACGCGAAGCTAGCCATGCCCCGGGTCGCTGTCGTCGGGCTCGGCGGCAGCGGCTCCTACGTGCTGGACCTGATCGCCAAGGTGCCAGTCCGGGAGATTCACCTGTTCGACGGTGACGATCTGCTGCAGCACAATGCTTTCCGGGCCCCCGGCGCGCCCTCGCTCGAGCAGCTGCGGCAGCGGCCCAAGAAGGTAGACCACTACGCCGAGATGTACGGCGCGATGCGCCGGGGCATCGTCGCCCACCCCTACTTCCTCGACGAGACCAACGCCAACGAGTTGCAGTGCATGTCGTTCGTGTTCCTCTGCATGGACCAGGGCGAATCCAAGCGGCACCTGATCAAAGCGATGGAGGCGGCCGGGATCGCGTTCGTCGACGTCGGCATGGGCCTCTACACCGTCGATGACATGATCGCCGGGCACCTGCGGACCACCACGAGCACCCCGCAGAAGCGGGACCACATCTGGGACCAGCGGCGAATCCCGTTCGAGGACGGCGGCGACGACGACTACGGCACCAACATCCAGATCGCCGAGCTCAACGCCTTGAATGCCGCCTACGCGGTGATCAGGTGGAAGAAGTGGCGTGGGTTCTACGCCGACCTTGAGCAGGAGCACCACAGCGTCTACACGATCACCACTAACTGCCTGGTGGGTGATGACCAGACATGACCCGGCAAACCATCATCGAGCACCGCTTCGTCGATTCGGCCCCCGACGTCCTCGACGACGGCGTGCTCTACGTCTCGATCCGCTACGCCACCGCCCTGCACCTGTGCCCGTGCGGCTGCGGCAGCGAGGTCGTCACCCCGATCAGCAGGAAGGGGTGGAGCCTCACTTTCGACGGGGTGTCGGTAACGCTGCACCCTTCGGTAGGAAACTGGAACTATCCCTGCCGATCGCACTACTGGATTCGGCTCAACAGGATCGAGTGGGCCAAGGACCGTTCCCACGATGGCCCCGACCGGCATCAGGGCTCGGCCAGCGCCGCTGGGCCGACGGCTCCAGGTCGGCAACATCAGCATCTCGGGAGTGCTGTGGTAAACAAGGTCCGTCGACTGGCGGGCACGGTGCGGGTGTGGCTGAGGCGGCACGCCCGCAGATGAAGCCTGGCAGGTGGGCGCCGACGTCCAGCCCGCCTGCTCGGCCAGGCTGGTCTGATGACGGGCCGTTGCCGATCAACCGCCCGGGGCGGGTCAACCACGCTTGAGGATCCCCCGATGACGCGGAGAGCGCACAGTACGGGCATCTGCTGGCGTGGGCCACAAAAACGTCAGGGGCAGGGTGTCTACTGGAGCCGCTTCTTGCGCGAGTGGAGCAGCGGTCGGATCTTTGCTGTGAGGAGCGGCTCTAATGGACGTTCATGTTCAGGCGTCAATGCCGGCTACCATCCCGGACGGGTTCGGACCCCGGATGACGACTACCTGGCGGTGATGATGTTGTCCGCTGGACTGGCCGGCATCGTTCAGCGGAGGAGACAGGCGGCGGGCGGGTCGGCGAAGGAGGCGGGGTTGTTGCCGGCCCCGTGGCGGGTGGGATTGTCGCGTCTGTGGTGGCGTTTCGCCGACCAGGGTCTGCAGCCGCTCGACAGTGACCTCGCCCTGTTGGAGCTCTGTGCGCAGCCGCTGGCGTGCCCGGGGTGGCGATGACCGTCTCACCTTTTCTCCAACCGGCGCCAACCAGGGTGCACCGGTGCCAGCGAGGCCATCCCGGCACCGTGTGAGAGCCGCCAGTGAGGAGTACGAGGTTGAGGACGATAACGGTAGCTTCTGGTGCAAACCGCTTCGGATCCCAACCCAGTGGAAGATGGAGCCATGATGCGCCGTAACCCAGCCGCCAAGGTTGCCACAGCGGGGGTGACCCGTACCAAGCAGGCCGTAGAGGACGAGCTGGGTTGGCTGTTTCGCGACCAGCCGACCGAGGATTACGGCATCGACGCGCAGGCCGAGGTGGTGGACGGCGAAAACGTGCGCGGACGGCTACTTGCCTTGCAGATCAAGAGCGGCATGAGTTGGTTTAAGGAAGCCGGACCAGAGGGCTGGTGGTTCCGGCCGGACGCCGAGCATGTGGCCTACTGGCTCAACCACTCACTGCCGGTACTTGTCGTGCTGTACCACCCGGAGACAGGGCGCTGCCACTGGCAGTTCGTCAACCGGCAGACGCTCCAAGAGACATCCACCGCTAGCTGGAAGCTTCTGGTGCCGGAAGCTCAGGTGCTGGACGCGAGCGCCCGAAAGACCCTGCGGGAGGCCGCCGAGGGCGATCCATACGAGCTGCGTATCCGCGAGCTGCAGCTGGCAAAGCCCTGGATGGAGTTGCTGGCTGGCGGTAAGCGGCTGGTGGTGGACATGGAGGAGTGGGTCAACAAGAGCTCGGGAAGAGGAGACATCTCTCTCGGTATAGACAACGAGGACGGCGAGGAACCCGAGAAGTTGGCCAGTTGGGGTGTGTTTCTTGGTCTCGCCAGCTACGCCGAGGTAGTGCCGAAGTTGTTCGCGTGGGCTGACGCCCACGTGCATCAGGAGACGTACGACGGGACGGAGTATGACCAGTACAGGGCGGATTGCTGTATCTGGAGCGACGAGCACGAGGTCTTTGCGGCGGTGCCATTCGAGGAGTGGAACCGAGACCTGGATGCAGAACGTATCCGGCCGTACCGCAACGGTGGTGGGGAGGTCGACTTCTACCGACTTGAGTTAACGCTCAATGAGCTGGGCAAGGCGTTCTTGGTCGTGGACAGGTTCGCCACTAAGGGCGAAAGGTTGCTTACGGGGAGTTAGGTGAGCAAGTAGTGCCTTGTTGGACTGTTGCAGTGGGTCGCTTATGGCGCGGTTCAGGGACATGCTTGGTCCGATAGCATCGGCTTCGTTGCAAGACCGCAGTTGGCGCGACGCTAATCGACATTGCCCTCGCGGGTGGGCTGCCGTGTCGGTGGATTGCCGGCGGCGAGGCCTACGGCGGTGATCCGCACCTGGCGGCGGCCCTGCGCAGCAGATACGACCGGGGCTGCGTCCGCGTCACCTGAAGCTCAAGACCTGGAAGATCCTGGTCAAGGTGGGCTGCTGCCTACGCCAAGCCATCGCCATCATCCGAGCCATCCTCGTGCTGAACCGGGTCGAAACGAACCGCCGGCCCAGGATGAAAATAGCTCCTTGTCCGTGCGGAGCCCCACGTCCCACCAGAATCCGCCCGTCAGGCTCAGTTTTCAGCCGGGCTCGCCAGTTCGGTCCGTTCGTCGGACGGGGATGCCACTTACAGCCGTGTTCCGCGCCATCGAGTACGCCGTGCCCCTTACTGTCGGGTGGTGCAGCGATGGGATTCGCTCAGTGAGCGGCAGCTCGACCTGCTTCGCCGGATCCACGGCGGCGATGACCTCAGCGGCCCGGACGGCGTCGAGTACCGCCGGTCGGCGCGTGCGCTCCAGGACCGGAACTTGGTGACGGTGACACGCAAGGCAGGGGTGTGGAGGGCGTGCTCGACCGACGCGGGTCGCTTCTACCTTGAGCATGGCCACCATCCCGACCATCCCGACCAACGGGCTTCCCTCCCGCGGTCCGAGACGCCGGCACCTGGCGGCATCGCCGGCGGCGCTTCGTCGGAGGACCTGCTGCGATCGGCTCGCGAACTGCTCGACCGCCTGCAGCGCGAGGGCGGCATGGTTCGTATCGAGAGTCCCGACAGTGGAACGCGGGCCCGGTACCGCCGGATCATTCACGCGTTCAAGCAGCAGGGACTTGTGCCATCGGGGCACCATCTGCGCCACACTGGCCGCGACGCCGGGGACATCGTCATCCGCCTCTGCACCGATGCCGGTCCGGACGAGACTGACTGGAACCGGATCCGGCTCAACACCCGACGTGTCACCACCGACCCGCATCTAGCGTTCAGCGCTCTCGACGCCGATCCGAGCAGCCTCGCCGTCAGCCCGGGCTTGCTGCCCCGGGCGTTGCTGCTGATCCGGCAGCTCGCCGGCGAGGCAGGCCGGCGTGGGCACCGGCTCGGGGTCAACACCAAGGCGAAACACCCGCGGGTGTTCCTCCAGGCCGGGCAGGTTCGACGCACGGTCACCCTGACCGAGGAACGCGACCAGGTCCCGCACGAACCCACCGCCGAGGAGCTGAAGGTGCTGCGCCTGCGGCCGTGGATGAAACCCGCGGAGTTCGACGTCGTCGACTCCGGCAGGCTCCGCTTGGAGATCGCCCGGGCCGGACACGACAACCGGGACACCTGGACCGACACCCCACGCGTGCGTCTGGAACAGCGCGTCGCGCAGATCATCCAAGGGTTCGAGGCTGGCGTCACCGCCGACGAACAGCAACGGCGGGCAGCCGAAGTCGCGCGGGAGAAGGTTGCGGCCGAGCACCGGCGGCGGCAGGAGGAAGCCGCGGCCGAGCGCAGACGGCAGGAGGAGGCCACCCTCGCGCAATGGCACGCCGCGATGGCCGACGCCCGTGTCCGGGCCGCGGACAACATCCGCGCGGAAGCCTTCCGCAACGCCTACCAGGCGTGGACCACCGCAGCTGACATCCGCGCGTTCTGCACCGCCCTTGAACAAGCGGCCGAGGGGCGGACCGGCGCCGGCGGGTACCTCGCCAGCTGGGTCGCGTGGGGCAGGGCCACCGCCGACCGGATCGACCCCATCCGCAATCCCCGCGTGCTGGCTGACATCGACTACAACCCCGAACCCGGACCCGACGACCTGGGCCCGTTCCTCGGTGACTGGAGCCCCCACGGACCACGCAAGGAGCACCGCCCTGATCACGACCGGCAGACCCACGCCGGCATCCGCCGACAGGCCGAATCGTGGCACCACGGGCTGCTCGACCGCGGCGCCTGAAGTGTGTCCACCTCAACCGTCACCACACTTCGGCCGGATGCGCACGAGCTGCGCCGGGACCTGCCGCCATCGCGGCGCGAACCGCCAGCACGACCCGGTACCACGCAACAAGCGACGCTTACCCGAAGGACGGCTGGATGAGAATCGACCCCTCCCGCTTCACCCTCGGCGACGAATGGGCGTACCGGCAGTCGGACCACGCACCGTCCGAACGCGTCCGCATCCTGGCCGTCGAGCCGAAGAAGACCAGCGCCCGCCTCGAGATCAGATTCCTCGACGACCCCGACGAACGGGTGGAGAAGGTCCCCGGGTCGCGGCTGCGGGTGCCGTGGAGCGAGGTCGGGACCTTCGACGCGCTGATGGCGAACTGGCAACGCATCGACGATCTGAGCCTCGATCACACAGAGGAAGCCTGCGTCGAGGAGATCTTCGGCCTCTTGATCAGCGATGACGTAGCCGAACTGCTCTGGTCCCCGGTGTCATGCGCCACCGACATCCGCGACAGGGCCCGGCTATGCGAGATCATCGACGGCCCGGTCGAGGACATCCTCGCCTCGGCTGAATGGTTCGACCACGACGGCCGGACCATCCTGTCACCGGCCGGCACCCTCCGACTGGTCGAGGCCGCGTGCCGTGCCCGTCCGACTGAGGTCCTCGACCTCGTGATCGAGCAGGAAGCCCAGTCCCGCCACAAATGCAAGTTCGGCGATGACTACCGCGTCGGCCGCGACAACCGGTCCACGACACCGGAATGGGAGTACGACTGGTACCGCCGCCACGACCGGCCCCGCCACGAACTACTACGCCAGTGGTGCGGCCACCGGGCAGTCACCCACCACGAACGGTTCCTCGCCGCGGAAGCCGAAACCCACCGCCTCGACATCCTGATATTGACCCGTAACCCAAATGGTTTGTGATCGTTTGGGGTGTATGGGCGTTACGGTGCGGGACGCGCGTCGGCTT
>NZ_JBNCKT010000109.1:0-17804 GCF_049841675.1 Micromonospora sp. DT4 | reverse complement strand
AAGCCGACGCGCGTCCCGCACCGTAACGCCCATACACCCCAAACGATCACAAACCATTTGGGTTACGGGTCAATAACCGACGTGGACGCCGCGTGTGTCGCCATGACCGGCGTCGTGGCGCCTCGCCCGCGCTGCGCCGATGGCTCTCTCTACGGAACATCTGATTCGCCTCCCTGACCGTCCGGACGCCCGAAGCCGTACGGCAGGTTGTCGAGCTGTCGCATGGCGCAGGGGCTGACGATCGAAGATCGTTGATGAGCAGACGTCATATGTTAAGCACCGCATAGATCGTCGGTCAACGCCTCGACTACTCTCAATTGCCGCCATTTGCGTCGATGGACTTGGGCGACTCAGCGGAAAGATTTGATGAATACCGTGCAGCCGGGGTGGTTCGGCGGCGGAACCTGATGGCCCCGCCGCCGAACCGGACCGTGGTGCCGCAGCCTCACGCTCCCTACCGTCGTGCTCCGAGGATGATCGCCGGACTCAGCTCCGGCTCCACCGCTGGTTGGCGGCGCCGTTGCAGTCCCAGATCTGGACGCGCGTGCCGTTGACGGTCCCATTGCTGACCACGTCGAGGCACCGGCCGGAACCGACTCCGGTGATCGAGCCGTCGGAGTTGAACCGCCACCGCTGGTTGGGCTGGCCGTTGCAGTCCCAGATGATCACCGAGCTGCCGTTCGCCGTGGCGGCGCCGTTGACGTCGAGACACTTGCCGCCGAACACCCGCAGCTCCTGCGCGGCCGTCGACGTCCAGCTCTGGTTGCTCTGACCGTGGCAGTCCCAGATGATCGCCGCCGCGCCGTTGGCCTGCGAGCCGCCGTTGACGTCCAGGCAGCGTCCGGAGGCCGTGTTGCGCACCGCCGACGTGCTGCTCGGCGGCGGCGTGGTCGGGTTGCCGGTGGGCGACACGGTCGGGGTCGGCGTCGGATCGGGGCTGCCGAACTGGGTGAAGAACCTCCACACCTCACCCTTGGTCCAGGTCCGCGCTCCGCTGTCCCCGCCGCCGTCCACCGGGCCGGGGGTGTGCCCGCCGTCGAAGGCGGCCCACACCACGGGATAGCCGGACCGGCAGCCGGAGTAGGTGGTGGTGATGTGGGTCAGGCTGCCCGCTCTCGGCTCGGGAGGGCTCTGTGCGGTGCACCCGTTGTTCCGTACGAACGTGTCGCGCAGGGACCGCCCGGCGGAGACGTTGAGCACCGGGTCCCCGATGCCGTGGATTCCCATGTACGCGATCGGCTGGGTGCCGCCGCCGCAACCGCTGAGCTGCCCGCCCGAGTAGACCGCGACGGCGCGGAAGACGCCGGCACGGGAACAGGCCAGCGAATAGCTCATGCCTCCGCCGTAGCTGAAGCCGAGCGCGAAGAGCTGCGTCGTGTCGACGCAGAGATCAGCCTCGATCAGGCTGATCATGTTGTCGACGAAGGTGACGTCCTGGCCGCCGGGGTTGGCCCAGCCGTTGCCGTTGCCCTGGGGGGCGACGAAGATGGTGCTGTTGTTCGCCTGCTGGCGAAGTCCGTAGTAGGACCAGGCCGCCCCGTCCGACCCGCCGCCGTCGACGTCGTTCATGGTGCCACCGTTCCAGTGGAACCCGAAGATCAACCGGTACTGGTGGTTCCGGTCGTAGTTGTCGGGGATCCTCAGGATGAAACTACGGTTCTGGCCGCTGCTCTGGATTGACCGTTGACCGCTGGTCAGCGTGGGTGCCTTGCCGCACCCTGCGGTTCCTGCGGCCGCTGCGACGTTCGCGGCCGACGCGGTGGTGCTCACGCCACCGGTCACTATCGCCGCACCCACGGTCGCGACGACGAGCGCCGCCGTCGCAAGAGAACCAAGGATGGGTCTACGTCCTGTCATGATGGGCTCCCGCCAATCGGCACGAAGTGAAACAGGTGAGGGGATCCACGGCGGCCACGACACGCCACCGCTCACCGCTACCGACGCGGCTCGGCGCGGACGAAACCCCGATGCGGTGCGCCCACGGCGACCGACCGGCTCGTCACCACGGGTTCTCCACCGCTGGTCTCGCTGCCCAAGCGGGACCAGAGGGTCATCGAATCGTCGGTGGCCCACGTCGTACGCCCGAACGCCACCCGGCCGACCGTCGGACGGTGCCTGAGCACTGGGTCCACGGCCGAATCGATTCGGCCCCGACGCTAGATCTGGCAGTGAAATATGTCAATGCCGTGTCGAGTGGGTTGCGGCGCGACGAGAGGGCCCGGCGCTACGGCGCTGCCCGTACCTCGCTGAGGCTCTTGGTGATGCGCAGCAGCACCCGGTCCGGTGGCCCGGCGACGAAGGTGGCCGTGTCGGAGAGCGCGGCGATCAGCGGCAGCCCACGGCCACCGATGGTGAGCGGCGCGGGGAGGTCGGCGTGGAGCTTGGCGGCGTCCGGCGTGCGGCCGCGGTTGCCGACCTCGAGCAGGCACACGTCGTCGTCGATAGTGATGGTGATGTCGACGGTGCTGTCGGGATCGGCGTGGATCACCGCGTTGGAGCATGCCTCGCTGACCAGCACGGCCAGGTTGGCGCGGATGTCGTCGGCGACGTCTGTCAGGCTCAGCAGGGTGGCGAGTATGTGCCGGGCGCGGGCCACCGTCGACGCCTGGCGGGGGAGTGACAGTGTCATGCCCACCCGCATCGTGTAGCTCCTTCCCAGGCCCGGGCGTCGCCAGCCCGGACCACCCTGTCATACCCAGGGGCGGCCGCTCTGATACCCGGTGCCACCGCGACGGGTTGGGACCCTATGAAAGGCGGTGGGTACCGGTTTCTGGCACGGTGGAGGCGAACACGGAACAGGCGCTGCGGAGCGGGCCGGCGTAGCGCACGTGAGGGGGACTGGTGGAATTCGCTTTGGCAACCCGGCGGGGGCGTGTCGGCACGGTGGTGGAGGTCGCCGGCGATCTGGACATGAGCACCACACCACGTCTGCGGGACGGGCTGCTCGAGGTGGTGGAGAGCGGTGTCCGGGTAATGGTGATCGACCTCACCGACGTCGGGTTCATGGATTCCAGCGGCCTGGGCGCGCTCGTGGTCGCCTACAAGGAGATGCGGGCGCGGGACGGCTGGCTCGGTCTGGCCGGAGTTCGTCCGCCGGTGCGCAAGGTGCTCTCGATCACGTCGGTGGATCGGGTCATCGAATCCTTCGACACCGTGCAGGACGCCGAGGAGGCATCCCCGACGGCGTCCTGAGCGTCGGTTCAGTCGGTGCTGGCGCGGGCGATGTCAGCGCCGGCGGCGCTGCGGCGCGGTCCGTGGCCGCCGTCGTACCAGTCGATGATGAGCAGGGTCGCGTCGTCGGCCAGCACCGGGCCGGCGGTCGCCAGCACCGCGTCGGACAGCGCCCGGACCGCCTCGCGGGGGTGCAGGTGAGCGATCTTGCGCAACGCCGCGACCAGGTCCAGGTCGGCGGCGCTGCGCTCCCGCACCCCGTCGGTGACGATCACGAGCCGGTCGCCGGGTAGCAGGGTGATTTCCCCGCTGCGGTACTGCTCCTCGGGGAACATTCCCAGCGGGAAGTTGCTGGGCAGTTCCACCGGTACGACCCGGTCGCCACGGACCAGCATCGGCGGGACGTGCCCGGCGTTGAGCAGTTCACAGCGACCGGTGCGCAGGTCCATCCGGCCGAGCACGGCGGTCACGTACGCGCCGGGCACGTTGGCGTTTTCCGCGATGGCCCGGCTGGCCTGGTCGGCCTGCGCGACGAGGCTCTCGCCGCGGCGGCGGGTGTTACGCAGGCTACCCACCCCGAGGGTGGCGGTCAGCGCGCTGGCCACGCCGTGACCCATCGCGTCGGTGACGCTGACGTGCAGCAGGTCTCGGGCCAGGCTGTAGTCGAAGGTGTCCCCGCCGACGCTGGCGGCCGGTTCCAGCCATCCGGACAGCGCGAAGGCACTGGCCTCGCAGGTGAACGCGGCGGGCAGCAGCCGGCGCTGGATCTCCGCGGAGAGGGTGAACGGGGTGCTGCGCTGACCCCACTCGAACAGGTCGGTGTGCCGGCGGTTGGCGATGACGACGAACGCCAGCGCGTGCGCGGTGCGGGCGACCTGCGCGATCATCGAGTCGTCCGGCTCGTGCGGAAGTTCGATCTCCAGCAGACCGACCACCTCGCCGCGTTCGGTGACCGGTGCCAGCACCGTCCACCGGCCGTCGCCGGGGAGCACCCGGGTGCTCTGCTGACGGAGGACCTGCTCGTAGGGGCCGCCGTCGAACGGCAGGACTTCGGCGGCCTCCTCTCCCTGGCGACGGCCCGGACCATCGGGGGTCGGTTGGTGGGTCAGCCGGACCAGCGCGCGGCCGCTGAGGTCGGCGATCAGCAGCGAGACACTGGACGCCCGCAGCGCCTCGGCGATGGTGCCGGTGACGGCCTCGACCGCGTCCACGGGCGCGGCGTCCTCGGCGGCCTGCAACACCCCGGTCAGCATTGCCTGCTCGCTCTCCTCCACCCGTCGAGCATAGGCACTCGCTGTCAGGCCGGCGTGTCCAGCGGGGGCGTCCGGTCGTGGCAGCCGGACGGCAGGTGCGGTTCGACCCGCGGGGCGTTCGTCGAGCAGCAGCGCGGCGACCGCCTCCGGGGCTTCGCGCTGCTGTGCTGGCTCGCGGTCTCCGCTCGGACCGAAAGTTCCGCGCATCTTGGCAGCGGCGCGCGCCTCCGCTACCTTCATGGGAACGCTCCCATGAACTTAAATACATCAATGTGATCAGGAGGAAACACGACGTGGCTATCCTCTCCCTCCGGCGCCGCAGATCCACGGCCATCAGCGTGGCTGCGGTCGCTGGTGCCACCGCCGCCGGCGTATGCCTCGCCGTCAGCGGCGCGTCCGCCGGCACGATCTCCGGATCGCTCTACCGCGACCCGAGTTCGGCCGTCGTCCGCTGGGTCGCCGCCAACCCCGGCGACTCACGTGCCGCCGTCATCCGCGACAAGATCGCAAGCCAGCCGCAGGCCCGCTGGTTCGCCAACTTCAACATCTCGACCGCGCAGTCCGAGGCCGCCTCGTACGTCGGCGCCGCCAATGCGGCCCAACAGATCCCGGTGCTCTCGGTCTACCAGATCACCAACCGGGACTGCGGCGGGGCCAGCGCCGGTGGGGCGCCAGACCTCAACCAGTACCAGACCTGGGTGTCCAACTTCTCCCGGGGACTGGGCAACCAGACGGTCATCATCATCCTGGAGACCGACTCGCTCGCACTGCTGACCTGCCTGAACAGCAACGAGATCAACGCCCGCAGCCAGGCGATCTCGACGGCCACCCGCACCATCAAGTCGGCCAACCCCAACGCCAAGGTGTACCTCGACGCCGGCCACTCCACCTGGAACAGCGCGGGTGAGACGGCCAACCGGCTCCGGGCGGCCGGCGTGCAGTACGCCGACGGCTTCTTCAGCAACGTGTCGAACTACAACTCGACCTCCAGCGAGGCGAACTTCGGCCGGGCGGTCATCTCCTCCCTCAACGGCATGGGCATCTCGGGCAAGCGTCAGGTGATCGACACCAGCCGCAACGGTGGTGCCAGCGGAGACTGGTGCGGCGACGACAACACCGACCGGCGCATCGGGATGTACCCGACGACGAACACCGGCGACAGTAACATCGACGCGTACCTCTGGGTTAAGCCTCCGGGCGAGGCGGACGGCTGCCGCTACACGGCGGGTTCGTTCCAGCCCGACCTGGCCTACAGCCTGGCCAACGGCGTGCCCAACCCCCCCACCACGGCCCCGCCGACGACCCCGCCGCCGACGTCGGCCCCGCCGACCACGCCGCCCCCCACGACGCCGCCGCCGACCACCCCGCCCCCGACGACGCCGCCCCCCACGACGCCGCCGCCGACCGGTAACGGCTGCGCCGCGTCCGTGGCACTCAACCAGTGGTCCGGCGGCTTCACCGCCAGCGTGACCGTCACCGCCGGCTCCGCGGACATCAACGGCTGGACCGTGACCGTCACGCTGCCCAGCGGCACCGCCGTCACCGGCATCTGGAACGCCCAGGCCAGCGGCACCAGCGGAACCGTCCGGTACACCAACGTGAGCTACAACGGCCGCGTCGGCGCCGGGCAGTCGACCAACTTCGGCTTCCAGGGCACCGGCACCGGTCCGGGCGCGACGGCCAGCTGCGCCGCCTCCTGACCCCAACCCGTGTCACGGCCCGGCGCGGAGGACCACCTCCGCGCCGGGCCAGCACCATCCCCGGGTACGGGCCGGACCGGCCAGCGTCGGAGTGACGGCTCGGCGACCATCACCCTACGGCGGCTCGCTCCGCAGAGACTCAAGCGTGAGCTGCGGATTGTCCGATCGGTTGCCGGTCGGGATCACGACCGGCGGTTCCGTTCGCTCTCCTTCTCCTACGGGACATCTCGTGGCCGGCGAGCAACGCTTTCGATCTGCGGCGCCAGAAGCGTTCGATACGCGGCCATTTGGTGTTCGATCTGCGGGCCAGGCGGCCGGGGCGGTTCGTGGAAGAAATCCACGGCTACGTCGCGTTGCTACGGATTGCGGCGAGTTCGGGGAAGGCGTCCTCCCAGCGTTGGCGGAGCTGGGGTGGCAGCCAGAGGGTGGGCCAGAGCCGCCGGAGAAGGTCGGCATCGAGCCAGGCGTTGAGGTCCTCGACCGTACTGGCTTCGGTGAGCACCATCCTGTACATGCTGGCCAGGCGCGCGGTCCGGTCAAGGTCGTACTCGGCGTGCCCGGACCAGTCGAGATGACGCGGAAGCGTCACCGTGCCTTCGGGCGGGCCGCGCAGCGCGGCGAGGGTTTCGGCCACCACGTAGGGCCTGCGGTCACCGTAGGGCCGGTAGTCCGACGGCGGCTGGGGTGGTGTCCTGCGCCGGCTGATGTTGGTCGCGCGCCGGACTTTCGGTCGTAGCGCCTGACGGATCGTCTCTCGGCTGTACCCGGTGACGCGCTGCAGATCCACCGGCGGTCAGCCGGCTCCGGTCGCGCGTAGGTCGGCGATGAGCCGGTCGAGCAGCCGCTCCTCCATCACCGCTCGGCCGGTCTGCCGCATCGACTCCCCGAGCGAATGGTCCCAGGGGGTTTCGGTGGGCGTACCGAGCAGTGCCGTGCCGGTGCGCGCCGCCGGCAGGTAGTCAGCCGCAGTCATCCGCCATGGGACCGCGCGCGGATACCGCTGGAGAGCCGCCGCCGTCAGTCGTACGCCGGTCCAGTCGAAGTCGTTGCGCCACCGGATCACCGCTCCCTGAGCGGCGCACAGCAGCGTGTGAACGGCGACGGACGGCACCCCTTCGGTGCAGATCAGCGGTGGGGCCTGGGTCCCGAGCGCGGTGGTGGCGGCGCGCAGCACGGCGGGGTTCTCGCAGACATAGACCTCGCCGCGCGCCAGGGCCAGCGGTGCCAGGCGCAGTTGGTGCAGGGTGACCCGCATCGGCACACCCGCCTGCGCGGCCTCCGTCAGCCACCGCCCGACCAGCCCGCCGGTGGCCGGTACGTTGAGCACCAGCACCTGGCTGGCGAGGTCGTCCGGGACCAGACCGACCGATTCCCACAACGCCCGTTCCTGCTCTCCGTCGACCGGGAGCGCCGCCTGCTGCCAGGCGGCGACGGCACGGAGGACGAGCCCGCGCAGCGGCCCCTCGGCGAGGGCCTTCGTGTCGTCCAGCACCCGGTCGGCGAAGACCGGAATCGGTTCGTCGGCCGCGGGCAGCGCGTCCAGGACGCGGACCACATCCTCGAACGGCAGTCCGGTGCGGACGATGCGGGTCAGGGTGCCGTCGCGGCGCAGGCCGTCGAGCCATTCGGCGTACCAGGCGGTGCCGGCGTGCAGGCCCTCGTTGGCCACGGCGAGGACGGCGTCGCGGGCCACCGCCTCGCGTGTGAGGTCGGACGGTCGGTCGCGCAGCGGGGCCGTCGTGGTGAGCACTTCGATCAGGCCGACTCCGTGCGCGGCGCGTAGGTGCTCGTCCACCGCGCTGAGTCGGATGCTGAGGCGTGCCGCTGCGGCAGAGCGGTGGGTGCCGGTGATGCCGATGATCACGAGACGTTCGTCGTCGGTGGGGGTGGAGAGCGCCACATTGGTGTCGAGCCGGCCACCGCTGCGTTCCAGGCTGCGCCGGGCGGCCGCCAGCAATCGCCGCCAGCCGGGCTGCTCGACGAGATCTGCCGGACCGCCCGGCCGATCCCGCCCGGCCGACATGAACGACGGATGTGCAGCGGACCGGTCCGACGGCCGTTCGCCGCGCCCATCGGTCATTCGTCTGTGCGGTCGAGCAGGACGCCGGCCCGCTCGGGTTCCCCGCGACCACCGGGGGCGCGGCGGGTCTCCGGGGAGCCGAGCGCACGGGCAAGGGTTCCGTCGAAGTCGGCGATGTTGGTCGAGCCGTCCCAGACCAGCAGCACGGTGGACACGGCGTGTTCCACCGCGGAGTGGGACAGGTCGTAGTGGGCGGCGCCGCTGACCGCCGGGTGGGTGGCCCAGAGGTCGTAGCCGGTCATGAACAGGTCCAGGTCGAACTGTTTCGCCAGCGCCATCAGCTCACCCCGGCCGGTATCGTCCACGCCGGCGAACGCCTCGTCGAGGCCGAGCAGCCGGGGTGCGTCGGGTCGCGCCGAGCCGAACAGCGCGTTCGCGGCGGCGAACAGTGGCAGGTGCAGGGAGACCGACTGTTCGCCGCCGGAGAGCTGGCTGTGTCGGGCCCGGGTCAGCGCCTCCGTGCCGCCGCCGGGCCGGTGCAGGGTGAACGCGAACGTCCGCCACTGCCGGTAGTCGAGGACGTCGCCGAGCAGTTCCCGGTAGGGCCGTTCGGGCGCGGCGGCCCGCGCTGTCTTGATCCGGGCCGCGAAGTGCCGGCGCATGGCCGTGAGTTGGGCCGGACCGAGTCGGGCCGGGTCGCGTTCGAGGAACTTGCACACGTCGCGTTGCTCGGCGTCGAGGTCGTCGGCGAGCCGCCAGCCGACACCGACGGTGAGCCCCGAAGACATGCGCCGGGCGCGCATCTGGCTGTCCATTGCCGCCACCAGGTCGCGGGCCTCGATGGTGCGGTGGTGGATCTGCCGGGCGAGTTGCCCGAGTAGGGCGTCCTCCAGCACCCGCTGCTCGGAGTCGGTCAGCAGTTGCTCCTGGTCGCGACGCTCGCGGGCGATCCGGTCGGCGAAGTGGGCGACCGGGGTGAGACCCTGCTCGTCGGCGACCCGGACCACGATCACCCCGTCGTCGGTGTCCCACTCGGGCCGGTGGTCGAGGCCGGCGGCGGGAAGCTGCGCCTGCAGGTCGGTCAGCGCGCTGGTGAGCCGGGTGGCGCTCTGCTTCAGCGACGTCTCGGTGGGGCTCAGTTCCCGGGTGGCCGCGAGAATCGCCTCGTGCAGGGCTGCGACCTGCGGATGCAGCTCGTCGTCCGGGGTCTGCGCCGGCCAGCGCAGGTCGGTGGGGCAGCGCAGCAGGCCCAGCAGGTCCGGCTGGGCGTACGGGCGCAACCGCTGGGCGTCGTGCTGCGCCTCGGCGACTGCGGCGACCAGGGCCTGCTCGCTCAGCTCCACCCGGGTCAGCGCGGCGACCCGCCGCTCCCGGGCGGCGCCGAGCGAGGTGCGAGCCTGCTCGACGTCCTGCTCCGCCTCGATGATCGCGTCGGCGGTCCGGGCCACGTCGGCCAGCACCCGTTCCGCGTCAGCGCCCACGCTGTCGCGCAACGTCCGGTACGCCTCCGCCTTCTCCAGGTGCCGCGCACGGGCGGTGCGTGCGGCCTCCGCCGCGGCGGTGAACCGGTCGACTGCCTCGTCGTGCCGCTGCCGGGCCTGGTCCTCCTGCTCGGCGGCGCGCGCGGCGGCGCTCCGGGCGCCCTCCAGGCGTACCCCTCGCTTCTCGAAGCGGCTCACCGCTTCGGCGGTGTCGTCGAGCCGGTCGACCGGCAGTGACCGCTCGGCCGCGCTGCGGCGCAGCGCGGCCGCGGCTGCCGCACGCTCGGCCAGGGCCTGGTCGAGGCGCGCGTCGGCGGCCGCGCTGGCCTCCTGCCGGGCGCGCAGCGTCGCGGCGGCCCGGTCCAGCTCGCGCAGCGCCGAGTGGACCGGCGCGGGGGCCGGGAGTTGCGCGTAGGCCGCGTCCACCGCCGCCAGCAGTGCCTCGACGGACGCGCGATCGCGGTCCACCGCGTCGAGGTCGGTGTCGATGGCGGCCAGCAGCCGCCTGCACTCGGTGACCCGGGCGGCGCGGCGGGTGGCCCGGGCGGTCGTGCCGATGTACTCGCAGGAGGTCTTGGCGAATCGGCCGGCGGCGATGCCGTGGGCATACCGGCCGTCCACGCCGATGGTGACCGGCGAGGCGTCGGTGGTCACGTCGGCCAGCGCCACCGAGGTGAGCACCTCGATGATCCGCACGGCGGGCACGTCGCCCTGTTCCTCGGGAGCCAGCACGTCGGCGAGGGTGGCCCCGGCGGGCCGCCGGTGCGGCGGCAGCGGCAGCAGGTACCCGTCGAGGTCGTCGCCGGCAAGCGCGGTCGTCGCCGTTTCGGGGTCGGGGTGCAGCCAGGCGTCCAGCAGCCCGGCCGCGTGCAGCGCCGCCTCGACGGCCGCCGCATCCGCGCCGGTCACCCCGTCGGCGAAACGGACCAGCCGCCACAGCGGTGCGCCGGGCCGACCGGCGCGTGGCGCCGCCCGGGTCACCGGGACGGGTGGCGCGTCGTCGTGCTCGGCGGCGATCCGGTCCCGTTCGGCGGCCACCTCGGCCCGCCGGTCGGCCAGCGCCGCGCGCTGCGCCGCCAGCGCCGCGAGCCGGTCCCGCCGCTGGGTCACCGCAGTGGCCGTGGCCTCGGCGTACACCTCGCGCAGGGTCCGCGCCCCCGGCTCGCCGGTGGTGTCCACGGCGGCAATCAGCCCGGCAGCCAGGTCCGGGCACGCGATGTCGGCCAGCAGCCCGGCGTTACCCTGCGCCCACTGCTCGAGCTGGGCGCGCAGCCGGGCGCGGGCCTGCGCGACGGAGTCCTCGGCGCGCCGCTCGGCCTGCTCGGCGTCCGCGGCGGCGGCCGTCGCGCCGGCCACGTCGGCGGCGGCCCGGGAGTGGTCCCGGTCGGCCTGGTCGTGCCGCGCCACCTGGGCGCGGACGGCCCGCACGTCGTCGCGGCGGGCAGCGGCCCGCGCGGTGATCCGGGCCGCCAGGTCGTCCGGGGCGGCGTCGTCGGTGCCCCAGGTGATTCCGGCAGCCTCCGCGTCGAGTACAAGATCGGCGGCGAGCCTCTCGGCCGCCGTCCGGGTGTCCCGAGCCGCGACCGTCGCCCGTTCCGATTCGGTACGCCGCCGCGCCACCGCGCTCTCCTCGGCGACCACGGTCTCGTCGGCCCGCCCGGCCGCCGCGGCCAGGTCGTGCACGTGCCGTTGCAGGTCGGCGAGTTGCTCGTGGGACTGGTAGGCCGCCGAGGCCTTCAGGCTGTCCAGGTGGGCGCGGAGGCGTCCGGGCTCGCCCTCGACGGCCTGTAGCCGCTCACCCGCCGCGAACTGCGTCTGCGCCGCCGTGTCGGCCGCGTGACGGGCGTCATCGAGTGCGGTCGACCGGGTGGTGACCGCGTCGCGGCGGGCGGTGAGGGCGTCGGCGGCGGCCCGCGCGTGGGTCCGCAGGTAGGTCGAGTACACCGTCAGGAACGCGACCGTGGCACCGTCCGCCGCCACCAGCCCTTCGAGGGTACGGGCGACCGCCTCCATGTCGTCGAACGAGCGGGCGGCCTCCACCAGCAGGTGATCCTCGACCGGGCGCAGCCCCCGTTGCAGCGTGCGGGACAGCTCGACCGGGTTGAGGTCCTTGGCCAGTTGCGGCTTGCGCAGGGTCAGCACCAGGTCCAGCAGTTGCTCGTAGCGGGCCGGGCCGAGGCCGAACAGCCGGGCGTCGACGAGCTGACGATAGTCCTCCGCCGAGTCCCGCACCGCGTCGGCGCCCAGCCGGTCGATCAGGTCGCGGCGGGTCAGCGGCCGGTCGTCGGCGTCCAGAAGGGAGAAGTCCACCCCGACCCGGCCGTCGACCACGAAGTGCCAACGGGTGACCCGGTCGACGTGCCGGTGCGCCCGCAACCCGATGCCGACGGTCACGTACTGCTCGCCGTCGCCGAACTCCATCCACACGTACGCGTGGGTGACCTCCTGCCCCCGGTAGAGCAGGTTCGACTTCATCGTCCGGTCCTCGCTGGCGAACGGATTGAGCCGGCGCGGTTCGATCCGCCCGTCGAGGACGAACGGGAACAGCACCTCCAGCGCCTTGGTCTTGCCGGATCCGTTGGGCCCGCGCAGCACCAGCCACCCGTCGACGAAGCTGAACTCCTCGTCCCGGTAGTCCCACAGGTTGATGATCCCGGCCCGGGTGGGGGCGAACCGGCGGACGGCGCGTTGCTCGATCACGATCGGCTCCCTCAGAACAGGGTTTCGGTGGTGGCGCGGGGCTTGACCGTGGCGACGGTGTGGCGGTATCGACCCACCAGTGGCCGGACGAGCACCCCGCCCGGCACGGCGGTGACCGCGCCGAAGCGTTCCAACAGCGCGACCGCCTCGACGCGCAGCCGGTCCGGGTCGGCGTGCCACTGGGCTCCGAACGCGCGGCCGTACCGCTGGAGAACATCCCCGACGGCGGCACGGAGAAAACTGTCGGTGATGAACGGCAACCGGCCGGCGCCGTCGGCCTCGTCGGGCCCGCTCTCGCCTTCGACAGTCCAGTGCTCGTCCGGGCCGGTGTCGTCGAGGCGTACCAGGGTGGCCGTGGGCAGGCCGGCGTCGATGAGACTCGCCAGCGCCTGCTGCCGGGCGTGCCCGTCGGGCGGGGTCAGCCGCTTGACCCGGCGGCCGTCGGGATCCGCCACCCGGTCGGCCATCTCCACCGCCAGCAGCACCGCGGCCTGCGCCACCGAGCCGGTGCCGGGGAACCGCTCCGCGGTGAACCCGGCGGTGTCCACCAGCAGCACGCCCTCGGCCCGCCGCTCGACCCGCAGCCCGGTTAGCCGGGCCAGGTCGACGGCGAGTGCGGAGCCGCGCAGATGGTTGGCGACCGCCGGTTCGACGTCGGCGTGGTAGACGACCGGGGACTCCACCACCGCCCGCCGGGCCGCCTGGGCCGTCTGCCGGCGCTCGGCGTTGCCGCTGCTGCTCATCGACCGGTCCAACAGCGCCGACACCGAATCCACGTGCTGCAGCACCCGGGTGGGCCGGAACAGCGCGAAAATCACGTCCCGCGCCACGTCGTACAGCGCCTCCCCGCCGCCCGGGTCACTGGCCCAGGCGGCACTGGAGCCGTCGGCCAGCCGCAGCACACCCCGCTCCTCCAGCCAGCCGACCGCGTCCACGAACGCCCGCCGGTCCGGGCCGTGGTCCGGATCCAACCCCAGGCCGGTGACCCGGTTCGCGTCGCCGGCCACCGAGTCGGCCAACTCGCTGAGGGTGATCTGGATCCCGGCGCGGCCCAACACCGCCAGGCACAACGACAGGTACGCGTAGCGCTGCCGGTCGAACGGCCGGCCGGTACGCGACACCGCCGGCTGTGTGCCGTCGAGCCGGTCCTTCGCCCGTACCAGCCGGGCCGTGGAACCGTGCAGCTCGAGCCGGTAACCGAACGCCTCGGCGAGATCCCGGCGCAGGGTGGCGGAGAACCGCCGTACCCGGGGCAGCGCCCGCTCGTCGGGCCACGTTGCCGTGATCAGCGGGTGGCGCAGGACCAGCCGGACCGCCCGCTGGTAGTCCGCCAACTCCAACTCCGGGACGTCGGCGGCGAACCGGTGCGTCGCCGACCGCAGCGCCCCCGCCTCCGCCGTCACGCCGGCACCAGCTCGGGACGGCGAACCGCGGTGTGCTGCGCAGCGGTGACCGTCAACGCGTACCCGTCCAGATGCAGCCGGCCCTCGGCGGTGTGCACCGTGGTGAACCGGCCCGGCATCGGGGTGAGGGCCAGCCGCACGCCGTGCGCGGCGGCCGCCAGCGGCACCCCGGCTCTGCCCCCCACCCGGGCGGCGAGTGCGATGTCGAGCAGGCGCAGCAGGACCTGGGTCTGCGAGCGGTCCAACTGGTGATGGTCCACGCCCTCGGCGGCCATCGCCGTCGCCGCGTCGGCCCACCGGCGCTCCCGGGCGAGCTGATCGCCGCGCAACCTGTGCCGGCGCTCGTCGACCCGCTCCAGCCGGGCCGGCCGTCCCCGGCCCTGCCCCGGTGCCCGGCCGGTGGTCACCAGGGTGCGGGACAGCTGCACCGCCGGTGCCTCCCACCACGACAGCCGGCTGGAGATCGCCTCCGGATCCGGGTGCGCCACGCCGACGTGGCGGGGAGCACCGAGGCCGAACACGGCGTCGAACAGGGCGTGCGCGGCCTCCTGGCTGCCCGTGCGGGTGAACCACGCGGCCAGGTGCCGCAACTGCGACTCCCGGCTGACCCCGCCGCGTCGCGCCTCGGTGACCCGGCGCAGCAGGGCCAGGACGTCACCGATCGCGGCGATGGTGGCGTCCGACAACCGGTCCGCCTCGCTGGGCTGCTCCGGGCCCGGCGGCGCCAACCAGGACCGCAGCCCCGCCCAGCGCCGCCGCCAGTCCTCCAGCCGCTGCACCGGGGTGTGGAACAGCCGCTCGTCGGCCTCGGCGGCGGCCTCGATCAGCCGGTCCAGGCCGGTGGCCTCGACCTCGTACACCGCCGCGCGCAGCCGGGGCGTGTACCGCTGCAACTCGTCGTGGAAGTCCCGCAGGTGAGCCAGCAGGGCGTCCTTGTGCGCGAGGAACACCTCCGGCCGCACGTCGTTGGTCCGCCCCAGGTCACCCAGCATGTGGTAGAACCGGGCCGCCCGCTCGGCGATGTCGGCCAGCGCCCGGTCCAGCCGGTTGAACTTGCGGTAGACCTCTTCGGCGTCCCCGGCCTCATTTGCCGCGGCGAGCGCGTTGAGGTCCGCCAGCAGGTCGGCGAAGACCAGCCGGGACAACGTCGAGTCGTCCATGCTCGCCGACAACACCGCCTCCACCGCCCGGTGCGCCCGGTACCCGGCCTCGGTGAACTGGTACACCGAGTGGCGGTTGCGATACTCCGCCAGCGTCGTGGCCCGCGAACCGTCCTGCCCTCGGTCGAGCACCCCCCACTCCACCAGGGCGTCCAGCAGCCGCGGCAGCTCCAGCCGTGCCGGATCCGGGCAGTCGGCGTCCGCCTCGTGCAACGCCGCCAGCGCCGCGGCCACGTCGGAGGTGTGCAGCACCACGTGGTAGCTGGACCGTGCCGAGTCGAACGCCCGCAGCAGCCACAGGTAGGCGAACCGGTTCTCCGCCGTCACGTAACCGAACAGCCGCATCCGGTCGTCCAGCCCGAAATCGTCCAGCCCGAACGTCGGTCGAGATGGCTGTGCCGTCATCATCTACCTCCCACCGGACGCGGACAGCGCACCACCCTACCCAAAAGAGCCACCACGGCGGCCGGGCGCGCAGGGGACCGGCGGCAGCCTGTCCTGTGATCGTGGTCGCAGCCCGAACGAAAAGCGGATCTACGGCAATCCGACCAGCGACTGCCGCCCTGCCGAGAAGTGGGGGCGATAGCCACGATCGTAGGCTGACCGCTGACCCAGGCCGGTCTCGGAGCGGCGGTCGGCGACCAGCCGTCGTGGGCCACGATGCCGTACGCCTGCCATGCGCGGTGGAGCGCTGATGCTCCGCAGGTCTCGCACATCGTGTCGGGATGCTGGCCGGTGACGGCGGCTGGCTTAGTGGTTCGAGCCGTAAGTCCTTCGGGGGTTATGCGGCCAGGGCGAGTGCGGCAGGCTGGTGGTGTGGTTGTTCCGCATGGTGCGGGCGGTTGGCGGCGAAGTCCGGATCGCGGATGAAGATCCAGGACTGGTGCTGCCAGGGTTTGAGCGTGTCGGCGGCCAGGATCCGGCGGATCGTCGACGGTGAGATCGCCGGCACGATGCCACGGACGGTGACCTCACCAGCCAGATCCGGGCAGCTCCACCGTGACAGTGGCACCGCGGCCTCGGCTGGTAGCTGACAGGCCAGGGCTTTGACCTCGGCGACCTGCACGGGGGTGAACCGGACCGGCCGCCCGGACCGGCGCCGGTCGCTGAGTCCGGGTAGGCCCTCGTCAGCGTAACGGCCGCGCCAGTGACGCACGGTGTCGACGTGCACACCCTGGCGGCCGGCGATTGTGGCGTGGGAGTAGCCGTGTGCGGCGTCGCGTACGATCCGGGCGCGGATGACCTGCTGGTAGCAGGCGGTGTGGGAGTAGGCCAGGGCTTTGATCCGGTTCCGTTCGGCGGCGGTCAGCGTGATCTGGCGTGCGCGGGGCACGGGGACGGGCGGCCCTTCAGGAGATGATCATGCGTCAAAGGGGGCCCGCCGAGACTGCCGTGCCATGCGCTGCCACCGGATAGCGACACGCCGCAGGGCAGGATATGACCCATGCCCGCCATTCCCGAGTCCACCAAGATCTCCCTGGCGCAGCGGCTGCGCGAGCACGCCAAGGCGAAATGGCCGCAGTTGGCCGCGGTGCACGTGCGCTATCACGGCCAGTTCGCGTACGTCACCGGTGAACTGACCGACGGGGACCAGGTACCACTGATGCGGCTGCGGTACGGCGGCTCCGCCCACCGCTGGGGCACCGCCATCTACGTGGCCAGCAGCGACAGCTACGAAAACCAGATCTGGTTCACCGGTAGCCCGGAAGAGGCTTTCGACTTCGTCTGCGACATCCACATCGCCCCGATCACACCCTGACCGTGCCCGCACACGAGCACCGCACCGTCAACCCCCGAAGGACTTACGGCTCGGACCACTTAGGGTTGCCGTGCTGGGCCCAGGCGATCTCGCGGGCATGGGCACGGGCGGCCCGCAGTTCGGCCAGCATCGTGGCGTCGAGCTGCGGTAACAGTCGCCACGCGGTCGGGTCGGACGTGATCGGCCCGAGCGGGGCCGCCTGATCACGCAGTACCGCCAGAGCGGCGATGGCCTCGCCCCCGTCAGCGAGCATCAGGGCGAGATCGACGGCGATCCGGCCCGGGGTGTGCCCGCGCTGCCGCAGTCCGGCCAATGCTTGGCTGAATGCGCTGGTCAAACCGGTCGCGTCAGCGATCGGCGAGCAGCCGGGCGCCGGCGTGACCGACCACGCCCCGCCCGTCTCCGGTCACCATGATCTTCGGACGTGTTGCGGTAGTCTTCACCCAGCAAGTGCCTTCCGTGACGGGTTAACAGGACTCTCGACAAGCCCTATTTTCCCTGATCAGAAGGCACTTCTGCGTTTCCGGCCAACTCCTTGGGCAGCCCTTAACGAAGGGCCGAGGTTAGTCCTCCGGGACACTGACAAAAGTCAGCGCGACGTTGTGCCCCCCAAATCCCACGGCCCCGGCGTTGTTCCGGCTTGAGGTGTTCTGTCCAGGTTGAGGACGGGGGTAGGGCTGTAGTTGTGGGACGAGCGCGACTTCTGATGATCTTTCGGGTGTCTACGCCAGAAGATCGAGTCAGGAGTCGCGCTCGTGTTGTCATCTTCCCCGATCAGCCCTGTTGTTGACCACCTGGCCGATCTGGCCCTGTGGGAAGCCGAACTCGCCGCGGACCCGGTCTGCGTGGATGCGGGGGCTGTTGATCCGTTGTCGGTGACGTCGTCGCTGCTCGACCGGTTGCGGCAGGTCCCCGATCCGCGGCGGCTGCGGGGCCGTCGGCATTCGTTGCTGGTGATTCTGGTGCTGACCGCGTGTGCGACGTTGGTGGTGGGTAACGACTCGGTGACCGCGATCCGGCAGTGGGCGGCGCGGACCCCGCAGGATGTCCTGCACCGTCTCGGGGCCCGCTACCACCCGTTGCGCGGCCGGTACACGGTTCCCAGCGAACGTACCTTCCGGCGGATCCTGGCCACCTTGGACGGCGACGCCCTCGAC
>NZ_JBNCKT010000108.1:0-17813 GCF_049841675.1 Micromonospora sp. DT4 | reverse complement strand
GCGTCGACGGCACGATTCGGCCAGTCGATCACCACCACATCCGGATCCAGTTCGGCAGGCATCTCCACCAGGGATGCGAAGCCACACGGCGTGAACCTCGACGACGCCTCGGCAAGCAGACGACAGACGCCCTGCCGTACCACCGACCCGGCGGCGACGACAGCGATTGTTGTCATACGGACTCTCCTGTAGATCGCCGGACGACCATAAACAGATCGTCTTGACATCCACTGAACTCACCTTGCGCGATCGTGCGGTTACCGAAGGCCGGCCGGTCAGCAGTTGTACACCGCCTCGGCCAGTTTCAGGAGGTCAGCGGCCCGGCCCGCATGCCCGGCGGCGACGCCTCTGATGGCGTCCACCCAGTGCTGCTTCGCGTCGGTACGCAGGTCAGCGGAGTTCGCCTGCACCCAATCGACAGCGGCCGGCAGCCCGCCGGCGAAAAAGAGGTCGACCGCCTGGAGAGCCGTGGCCGCGCCGGCGACCTGATGACCCGAGTCATGGATGAGGCCGACGCGCAGGCCGACGTCTATCCCGCGGCCCACGTCGCCGATCAGCAGGCTGTTGCGTTCGACCGGGCTCTCCAACTCCTGGAAGTCGAGCACGAACTCCGCCCTGCCCGACCCACCAAGCTCTCCCAGCAGCGGCGTGAACTTCTGGAACCAGGGGTCGCCGTCCACCTGCTCGACAATCTTCCGCAGGTCGTCACGGGCGCGCTGACCAGCCAACTCGTCGCGGAACGCGGTGAGCACATCCAGTTTCGCGTCCCTGGTCGGTGCGAGCAGGAGCTTGCCCACGGCCCGGCTGGTCGAGTCGCCGCTCGGCCTGGCCAACTCGCCGGCCCGGAGCAGGGCGGGGGCCCGCAACGACTCGCCCTGTTCCTCGACGTCACCGTCGCCGCCGACGACCTGCCAGACCGGGGCCAGCGCGGACTGTTGCGCCAGTACGGCCGACGGCAGCGCCGCCAGACCGCCCGCCATCGCGCCGGATCTGGGGATGAGGTGCACGATGCTGAAGCCGTACGTCTGTGACATGGTCTTCAGCGCCGGGGTCAACTGGGCCGTGGTCACCACGACGGGTTGCTGTTTTCGCAGAGCCAACTGCTGCACCAGGCGCCCGACATCCCGTACGTCCGCGTCCATCGGCTTCAGGCCCGGCCGGGCGCTGCCGAGATAGACGACCGGGCTGTCCACCTCCGCAGCCGCCGAGCGGACTCTTCCACCCCGAGCCGCGGTGGGTTTCGGCCCGACCCAGTAGAGCTGGCCCGCATCGAGTTCCGCCCTGCTGCCCGGCGGCAGCACCACGAGGTCGGTCAGCGGTTCGTCGGGCGTTGGCCCGGCGTCCAGGACCGGCGACGGCACGCGCGGCTGCGGTGTGACGAGGATGTCGGGTACGCCGCTCGGGACGACGTCCGGCGGCGGTTGGCCGGTGTCGAAGGCGAGGTGGCCGGCGGGGTCGATGCGGTGGGAGGTCACCGTGCCGTCCGCCTCGGTCAGGTCGAGCTGCACGTAGCGACGCAGGTTGTGCGCGATGAGCCGGGCGGTGAGGAGCGGATCGTAGGTGTCCGAGGTGAATCCGACCGGCGGAATCAGCCCGGATCTCCGCTCCCGGACCAACTCCATCAAACTGGCGGTACGCGTCGTCAGCTCGTCGACGAACGCCGGAGTCGGCGTACTCTCGTTGATTTTCCACATCAGGTCGTAGCGGCCCGCGACGTCCCGGCGGAGCCGGTCGGCGTCCGGGTCGCCCTCGCCGAGCTGCTTGATCGCCCACTCCTCGACGAGCAGGTAACGGTGGTAGGCGCGACGGGCTGCCGAGGAGAACAACACGACCTGGTTGGTACGGGCGTAGTCCCGGATGTGGCCGGAGACGAGTTCGGCGACAGTGAGTTGGTCGTGGCCGGCCCGGCCCGACACGCTGGCGAGCTGATCGAGGTCGTGGCGCGGCGTGTGGTCGTCGGAGCGGGGCCACCGCCCCGGGTCGGTCGTCGGCTCCGACGCCGGCACCTCGCTCAGTCGAGCCTGAAGATCGGCGATCTCGTGCTCGAAGAGTTTGGCGTACACCGGCCCGGTGAACCGGTCGCTGACGAAAGTGCCAGTCGGCTGGGAGGAATCTGTCTCGAAGCGCTCCGCCTCCAGCCGACCCTTGAACCGCATACGTACCAGGTACAGCCGGCCCTGTTGCTTGACATGCTGTTCGGTCCGGTAGTTCACGGTCTGTCCGCTGCCGTCGCCCCGGGGAGCGACGCGGGCGAACCTGGTGTTGGCCGCGCCGGCGTGCGTTCCCCACGGCTCGGTCGGATGAGCCGGGTCGTTGACGCCGAGCGCCTGGTCCTGGTTGACGCTCGCCGACAGCTCGGGTCGCATCTCCTCCCTGCTCGCGGTCACGTTCGTACCCGCCTGGTCCTTCACGTACCGGCCGGTGCCGCTGCCATCGAGTTGGAACAGCACCTCGAGATGGTGGAAATCGCCGACGAGGTGCAGGCTGGCGCGGGTACGAGATCGACCGGGCAGGAACATGTCGTCGGTGAGGGTGTTTCGCTGACCGGCGACCGCTCGGCGCAGGAAGTTGCTGAGATGGCTCCGCGACAGCAGCGTGGGCAGCGTGACCGACGACCGGAACGTGCTGTCGTTCGCCTCGGGACCGAACATGCGGCCGAGCAGACCCCAGCCGGCAGCCAGCGCATCTTCCAGGAACACGGTGTGGATGTAGGCGCCGGGTGGCAGTTTCGGCAGGGCGCGCAGGTCGGATTTGTCGAACCGGCGGGACAGCCGGCGCGCCTCGGCGACGCTGTGCGGCAATTTCAGCACCAGCTCGCCCTCCCGCTCACGCCGCACCGGCGTCGACTGCCCGGTGCGGGGTCGCACGCCGTGCATGAGCAGGTTGGAGAAACCCCGGTTGGGCATGTCGAGCCGATTGACCTCGACACTCAGCGAGACGTCAGAGCGGGCCAGGTAGTGTGCGACCCAGTCGTAGGCGGTTTGTTCCTCGGTGGTCTGGTGAGACTGGACGACGCCGGTCTGCCGTCCACCGGCGAAGCTGAGCCCGAAGGCGCCGCTGGTGTTCGCGGTGTTGTCGGCACCAGCGAAGGCCGGCGGAACCGGTGACACGCCCCCGGAGAACCCCTTCGACGTGCCCGAGTTCTGCGCGCTGTACGCGTGGCCGTACCTCTCGATGCCGGTCCTGGGTACGAAGTCGAAGATCTGCGGGGCTGTGGCCAGCGTCAGACGCAGCTTGACCTCCACCACCTCGGTAAGGGCTCCCGCGACCTTGTTGACCAGGTAGAACTGGACGCCCTGCATCAGGTCGTCGCTCATCGACTTCAGGCGACTGCCGGTAAGCATGGTCTCGAGGTAGTCGAGGCCACCGGCGAGACGTCCCATGACGGGCTTCTCGCCCACGAGACGCCGCCACCACACCTCCACCGGTCCACGGTCCGCCTTGTCGGGGGTCCACTGGGATCGGCGCGCCCCGAGCAGACCCGGAACGGCGGCCTCGATCGCCTCGTGCACGATGTCGAAGGGCCGCAGCGCCTTCTCCGCCCGGTCCCGGAACGACAGGGTGTGGACGCCGCTGTATCCCAGGGAGGTCGGCCCGCTCGGGAGTAGATAGTCGGGGATGGTCAACTCGGCGACGCTGTCGAAGCCGAGGGTGGCCAGGCGCGAGCTGAGCGCGTCGTGACTGAGCTCGGTCAGGTAGGTCCGAAGGTTCAGCAGTTCCTGGTGGTGCGGGTAGTCCGGCATCGTCTGCGACTCGCTTGCCATCCGCTCGATGACGGCCCGGACGTCCTGGCGGCTGAGCTCCAGCTTCTCCTTGGCGCCCCCGCCGCCGTCCTTCCAGCGGCGCAACGCGTTCATGAGTTGCGTGTGGCCGATCGGTACGGTGCCCTCGCCGTACCGCTTCAGCGCCTCGTGCTCGGGGAGCAGATACATCACCTGCCGCCCGTTGACGGACTCCGACGGCGGCCGGCGCACCGACGTGGGCAGCAGCTTCGCGTGGGCCTCGTACGTCCCGGTGAGAGTGAAGTCGACGGGAGCGAGGAAGGCGTACATGTTGTGGAAGTCCAGGTCGAGGATCTCCACGCCGCCGGTGTGTGACGACGACTGTGACTCGTTGGTGCCGTAGCGGACCCACGCCGAGGGCTGACTCTGGACCGCGGAGAGGTTATCGGCGGTCGTCGCCGCCCGGACCCTCTGATCCAGCAGGAACTTGATGCCGTGGCCACTGTTGTGAGCGTGCGACGCCTGGGACAGGTACAGCTTGATCAGTCCCGCGGTGAACTGGTCGCTGGTGGCACCGACGAACTGGCTGGGCCCGAGCGTGCCGTGCACACCGAGACTCCCCTGCTTGTGGCGGAGGAGGCCGGAGCGGAAGAAGTTCTCGGTCAGGTACTCGTCGTGCAGGATCTCCTTGAAGTACGAGCGCACGGCAGTGGTGCCCACGAATATCGACACTTCCTCGTCGCTCGGCTTCCCGGGGCCCGTGAGGATGGGCTGGAGCCGGCGTGCCGCGTCCACCAGGCCCGTGGTGTCCGCGTAGTAGATGACCGCCTGGTCCAGCACGCTCACGTCGGTAGGTTGGTCCATGGGCGCCTGGTCGTCGACCACGCTAGTGTTGATCGAGGGCACGAGCAGCACGGTCGCCTCACCGCCGACCGGCTCGCTCTGCCACGTGGGCGACTGCTGGCGCGGCTTGTGCTCGTAATCGACGGTCACCCGATAGCGGCTCGGCAGTCGGAACTCGTCCACTTCACCCGGGTACGCCAGCAACTGCGGCTCGCTGAGTGTCTGACCCGCGGTCTGACTGGCGCCCTTCCCATAGCCGTACTCGGCCGCCACTCCCCAGGTCTGCATCAGCTTCACCCCGGCGGCGAACCGCGCGCTCAGGGCCAGGGCCCGCCGACCACCGGCGGTGTACGACCCCGAACTGCTCCCGATGGCGAGGTTCACGAGGTGGTACTCGCCGGTCCGGCGCTGCAGCAGCGTCGAGTTGCCCCGACCGTTCGTCTCGCTCAGCTTCTCCGGCTCCTGGACCGCCTTGATCGTCACCCGGGCCCGGCGACCCCGGTGTCCGCTCGGATCACCGCGCAGGGTGAAGGAGAGGCCATCCTGGTGGATCTGGTCGTAGAAGGCGGAAAAGGCGTTCGTGGAGATGAACTTGTCGAGCAGAGACAGGTTGGCCAGCCGACTGTCGCTGCCGATGTGGGCGTTCGTGCCGAGCGTCGGTTGCGTGGCGAACGGGAACCGGCGCGGCGGGACGTAACCGGTCCGGGCCAGCTCCGACAGAACCTGTCCCCGAAGCTCCTCGGCGACCTGGTCGTCGACAGTCGCCACACCCATGCCGATACCCCGACCCAGTGCGACGTGCCGGGGCAGGAGGACGTTCTCCAGTTCGCCTGCCGGCGTGCTTCCGTCCCTGACCAGGCCGGGGACGTACTCGACGGTCGACACCTCCGGGTCCAGGAACTGACGGAGCGCGCTGGCGTCGACCGGGAAGCCGTGCGCGAACGCCGCCGGCTCCGGAAGTCGGAGCAGGGCCTCGCCGCGCACGTCGGCGGTGGTCGTGGGCTTACTTCTGGGCTTGTTCGCGACGTGCACGACGGCCCTGTGCCGCAGGCCCAGCCGGTATCCGGCGGTGCGGCCGGCGTAGCCCGACACGTGCACCCAGATGCCGGTGTGGCCGCCACTGACCGAGTCCTTGTTGCTCCACGTCCAGCCGACACCGAGGCTCGGACCCAGCACCAGACCCGGCATCGGCATGAAGTTCAGCTCGCCGCTGAACCGTATGTCACTCTCGTTGGTCAGACCGAAACTTCCGCCCTGCGCACCGATGGCCGTGCTGACCCGCTCGATGTGCGACCTGTCGCTGGTGACGCCGACCCGGGTGGCCGTGTCGGCATCGCGCTCGGTTCGGACGATCACCACCGCCACGGCATGGCCGCCCCGGTCGTGCAGGGTGATCGGGTAACCGCCCGCGTTGGCCTGGACCTGCCTCCGCTGCGCCTCCCGGTCGTCGGCCACCGGTGCGGGCTCCCGGCCGTTGATCGCCCTGTCGAGGTTGAAGCTCAGCTTCCACAGCGCCTGGCGCAGCTCACGGCGCTCGGGGCCGGCCGGATCGAGCGACAGGCCGTTCGTCCGCAACTCGGCGACGATCCGGTCGTACAGTTCCGGCAGGCCGGTCAACCCGGTCGCGAAGTACGTGTCCGGGAGCTGTCTACTCAGCCGGTCGAATTCGGCGGCGAGCGCCCCGTCACCGGTCGGGCGCTTGGCCCGGACCTGCGCCTCCCCCTCCTGCAGGTAGTGATCAGGGATCCAGACCTCAAGGCGCTCCTGCCCGTCCGGGTGGGTCTGGGCGCTCGACCAGGTCGTCGGCTCAGCCCACCCGGTCGAGGCGCCGGAACGCACCCGCACCGACCAGTTCGGCGTGTACGACACCAGCGTCGAGTCGATCCGGTCGTCCTGCACCCGGCCCGACTCGGCGTCCTGGGCGCCGAACGTCGAACGGTCGACCCGGTTGGCCGTACCGGAGATCGTGACCCCGACCCGCGCCACCTCGAGTACGCCCGGCCCCAAGCCGAGGCCGAGGCCGAGGCCCACCGCCCCCCGCAACGCACCGGCCTGCCCCGAGTTGAACAGCGAAGCCCCGCCCGTGTTGAAGCCACTGCTGGTCGCCTGGGTCGCGTGGAAGAGCTTCTGCCTGGCCTCCGCATCGGCCGGGTGCGCGCCGCCCGCGTCCTCCGCGTCCCAGTCGTCGACATCGTCGGCCACGTAACGCCGGTCGGCGGGGTCCGGAGCAAGGGCGGCTTCGGTGGGGTTGAGCTGGACCAGCATCTCGACCCCACCGACCTGGACGAGGTGGCCGCCCCCGACGAGCTCCCGGTAGTTACTGAGCAGCCGAGTTGGCAGCATCGCCTGCTCGTTCGGCGCTATCGTCACGCCCCTGACGTGCGCCGCCGCGATGATGTTCGCGACCGCCTCGTCGAGGTGCGGCAGGGTCTGGTGCGGTATGCCGATCGTGTGCGCGATCGAGCCGGACTCGGGCGCCTGCACCGGCCGCGCGCCATCCCCGGTCGTCCGGGAGCCGTCCGTGGCGGTGGCGCCGTCGAGGACGTCCGGGGCGTCGGCCGGGCGACGCAGCGCGTCGTACCGGTCGCTCACCGGCACGGCTGGCATCACGTGACCGTCGGCCGTCACCAGCAGACGCAGCGGTGGCGCGTCGGCGCCCTCGGCGGACCCCGTTGCCGGCACGGTTTCGACGTGGGTGGGATGGATCAGCTCCACCCGGGCGGCGAACACCCGCGTGAGCACCTGGGCGATCCGTCTCGGTGTCTGCCGGGGCAGGGACGCTCCGGGGGTAGCGAGCCCCGAGATCCAACGCAGCACCGACTCCCGGTTCGCCTGGGGTATCTGCGAGGCGAACCCCAGCAGCGGCGCGGCGACACCGCCCGAACCCGCCAGGTCCGCGAGCAGCAACGCGGCGATGTTGTGCCGCAGTGCCGACGTCGGCAACGTGGCGAGATCCGATATCCGCTGCGCACCGTGGCGCGCCGACACGCGCAGGGCCTCAAAAAGGGAGTCCGCGCCGGGTGCCGTCCAGACCGTACCGAGGCGTGCCTCCTCGAGCTGACTGACCTGGAATTCGGTGAGCCGGTTGACCGACGTCGAACCCGGCGGCAGCACGGTCAGTCCGGCCGGGTCGGCGGGGATTCCCGTCGCCCGCTCGATCGAGGCGGCGCGGACCTGACGCAGCACCTCCGCGAGGCCGTCCCCAGCGGGAGCGGCAGCACCACGCAACGAAGCGGCGAGTTGATCGGACGTCAGGAGCGGCAGATCCTCCGCACCCGCAAGATGCCGCAGGAACATCTGCAAACCGTCGAACGTCGCGACGTCGCTCGGCATGCTGGCCTCGACGCCGAATTCGGTCGCGGCCAGGATCCGGTCGCCGCTGGCCGGCAGCAGGGCCGGCACGACATCACGGGGTACGGTCGCCAGCAGTCGACCGTCATCGGTCGCTACCAGCAGCAGAGCGTCCCGAGCCGGGTCCTGGTCACCGGTTCGGTGCACCACGCCGTCGGAAAAGAGCACGTCGATCGGACGTTCGATCAGGTTGGCCATGAGCGTGACCACCGCTCGGACCCGCCCCGACGCCGAATCCTCGAGACGCAGAGCGGTCCGGATCGCCTCGGGCACCCGGCTCGGCGGCAGGCCCTCGGCGATCCAGTCGACCACCTGTTGGCGCGCGGTGTCGTCGGCGGTGTCCAGGCCGAGCCGAGGGCCGTCGGTGCCGGCACTCGACAGCTCCGCCTCCAGCATGCCGGCGATGGCCACGTGGAACATCTCGGGAGGTTGCCTGGCGAGTTCGTCGCCTCCCGGGAGGCGACGGTGGGTGAGGGTGGCGATGGCGGCCGCGAGGTAGCCGTCGCTGGCGGGTACCAGCGCACGAAGCCCTGCCCGTTCCAGAACGTCCGCCGCCGCGCTGCCGAGCGCACCGGGCGCGAACGCCCAGGCGAGTCCGTCCGCGACCGGCGCCGCGACGCCTTCGACCGAAAGGTGGGGCAGGCCGTACGCCCGGAACTGCCGGTACGCCACCAGGTTGGGGCTGTCGGCAGTCTCCGGCGTCACGGCGTCCTCGTCGGGAGTCACGGCAGCCTCGTCGGGAGTCGTCGACGATTCCGACCGGCTCGGGGCGGCGGTGGGCACCTGCTCCGGAGGCACGGCGTCGACAACCGGTCCCTGCTCGCCGGCCGGCGCGCCCACCCAGATCCGGACCCAGTCGTGGCTCGGCCCCTGCTTGGGGGGTGTGGTGACCACCCGAACGGCGTCCTCTGTGAAGACCACGCCGTTGTCCGCCCGGTCGTGCGTCTTCAACAGCTCCGTCAGTGTCTCGGTGAGCCGGTGGGAGCGAGCGTGGGCCGCGCGCTCACCGAGCCCTCGACGCAGTGCGGGCACCCGTTCCACGAGGCGGTCGATGAGCCCGGGTACCCGGGCCGGCCCCACGGCGGCACGTAGGCGAAGCGGTGGCAGCCCGTCCTCGACGCGCCGCGACGTCTCGGCTACGATCGACCTCACGAAGGCGTCCAGTTCGGCATGATCGGGCCATGACAGGTCCGTCGCGGCCGGGGCGAAGGTGAACTCGGCTTCGAGATCACGCCCGAACAGCGGGGCGGGCAGAGGCGGCGGTCCGTCGCGTAGGAATCCGTCGACGAAGTCACCGGCCAGCCGTTCGGCCTCGTACTGCTGCCGGTGGTCGTTGTTGCGCAGCAGGTCGAGCACCCGGTCGCCGAGTTCGGCGCGACGCACGGGAGGGAGTTCCGCGACCTTGCCGGCGGACTGCCGGCCCTCGATGACCTCGTTCGCCCACCTCCGGTACTCGTTCCGGACGCTCGTGGGCATGGTCGTCACCCGCCGGAACACCGCCTGCGGGTCCTCGGACAATTGGCTGGACGGTGTCACCTGCTCGGGGGCCGGCCGCCGACGGCGGGTCGGCGTCGACGACGTGAGGGTCGGCTGGTCCATCCGGCGGTCCGGTACGTGCCGAGGAACCCCGCCACGCGGCCGCGCCACCGTGGGCTCCGGTTTACGTAGCACCCTCCGGTCCGTCGGAGGACGGCCCAGCGGCAACCGTGTGGAGAGCGCCGGCTCCACCCGGTCCGACAGGTCGACCGTCACCCCGGAGACCTGGTCCGCCCCGGGGTCGGACGGTTGCGCCTGCTCGAAGTAGCCACCGCCGTTCAACCAGGGCTGGCTCAGGACGATCGGCGCGTCCGGGGACGGAAGGACGAACCTCAACTCCCCCTTGGATCCGCGCAGCAACAGACTGGTCGAGCGGACGACCACCACCGTGTAACCGTCCGGGACGTACTCGAACTCGTCGCTCTGCCCCCGCAACGGGAACCGTTCGCCCGCGACGAGACGCTCGGCCACCGTGGCGGGAAGCATGACGTAGGTGTAGCCCTTGACCCGCTCCGGGTACCAGGCCAGAAGAGCCGCCGTGACGTCGTGCTCGTACCGCAGGTTGTCGGCCAACCTGCCGGTGGTGACGGCTGGATGTTCGGCGAACATGTGCTCCAGCAGGGCTGCCGGGCCGGCCATGGCGGGAAAAGTGACGTCGATGGTCGCGCCGCCACGGCGCACGGTGGTGAGCGGCGCGGCGACGTGGCTCTCCTGGACGAACGCGATCTCCCAGAGATAGCGCGGCGCGATGACGTGGTCCCCGCCCGCACGACTGACGTCCTGCATCAGCGCGGGTGGCAGGTCCGGTCGGCGGGGGCCCCGGGGATCGTTCGTCGCCCGATTCGTCCGGCGCAGGACCGACGAGGCGTCGGACGCGCCACCGCTCTGCACGTACTCGTCCGGCAAACCCAGCAGGTGCAGCATCTCGTGCAGGACCGAGTCCCGGACCACCTGGACGGGTTCGCGCAGATCGCTCCGGGGCCAGACGCCGGTGCTCATTCCGCCGCTCTCCGGCACTCCGATGATGTGGTAGGCGTCCTTCGCGTCGTCGGTGAACCGCACGTCCAGGTGGAACTGGTCACCGCCGGGCAGGCGGAAGCGCCCGTTGATCTCCTGCCGGATCGCGGCCCACGCGTGCGCCTTGAACGCCTCGACATCCCGGGCGGTGACGTTTCCCTCCGCGGCGAGGTGGAGCCTCAGGCGGAAGATCCGGAGGAAACGCGGTGACGATACCGCGTCCAAGGACGTGTTCTCCTCGATCGCGACCCGGGCCACGTCGTACCGAACGGCGGCGCCAATCGTCTTGAACAGCTCCCGACGGCCGGATCGCTCACCGATGTCATTGAACTCCGCGTCCACGGTCCGGAAGGCCGATCGCGGCAGCACCGAAACGATGTCGTCCACGCCCGGCACCGGGTCGTGGGCACGCCACCACCCGTCCTCCCCCGAGGAGATCGGGCTCAGACGCCATCGGCTCAGGTAGTCCAGCCCTGGCGCGGCGAGATCGTCGACACGCGTCGGCGGAGACGGCGGAATGACGTAGCCGAGCTGCGCGGCCGGTGCCGAGCCATTGGACACCGGGTCTGCCTCGACCTGGATCCACACCCGGAAGAAGATATCCCGGACCTGCTCCGGGTCGGCGGGATTGCCCGTCAGGTCCGAAATGCGGTGGTCGATCGCCGCGGATAGGCTCCGCTCGAACGCGTCGGCCACGTAGCGGGTGGCTTCCTCCGCGTCCCCCGAGTCGCCGTTGACACCGTCGTACGTGGCCGAAAGCTCGACGTACGGACCGGACGTCTCCTCCGGAGCCAGCTTCGTGATCTGCCTGCCGCGAAACTCGTCGACGACCAGGTGCCGGAGCACAGCCTGGTCGGCGACCTCCCGGGCCAACGCGTCGACCGCCGACACGGCCTGCCCGGTCGGTTGACGTGAGGACGGGTCCAGGGCCACGTCGATGGTGCGTCCCCGCAGGATGTTGGCCCACTGTCCGGTCAACTGGTGAGGTTGGCTCGCTACCGGCTCGTGGGTAAGGCCCCGCAGGCGGACGAAATTCGCCGACGAGCTACGTGCCACCGAATGCCGCACCCGGACCTGCGGCAGCACCCGTCCGCTGCCCTCCCGCTGCGCCCACCGGGTCAACCCGACGTTGAGGTGCCGGTACACCTGCGCCGTCAGCCAGTCGCCGAGGTCCGCCTCTCTCGCCTGTCGCACCTCACGTTCCTGCGCCGTCTCGTCGGCGGGGGCCGGCGGCAGGCCGGTCTCGACCTCGACGGTCAGTCCGCGCGGTCCCGTCCCCGGCCGTTTGCCGAGCAGCGCCGTCAGCGCGCTGTCGGTGGTCGCCGCGTTGACCCTGCCTCGGATCCATCTGACGATCCGCCGGGCGGCACCGGCACCCAGATCCGCCGGTACGTCGTTCTTGGTCGAGGTGACCCGCAGATTGCGCAGGTAAGCGGCCAGGACGCCACCCGAGAACACTCGCCGGTGGCCCGGACCGGGTATGACATCGAGCAGACCCACCTCCTGCGCCTCGACCGCCTCGTCCCACAGGACGGGTACACCCGTCTGCCGCGTCCCGGGCTCACCCTGGGCGGTCACCACCTGACCACCGCCGGCCTGCCCGGCGACGACCGGCTCCCGCCGGCTCGTGTCGCCGCCAGGGGCGGCGAGGTGGGAATCGCGTCCGGTCGACGCCGACGTCGAACTGGTGGCGGGAGGCAGGATGAGCTGCTGGTTCCCGACAGTGCCGCCGTCCGGATCGATGAGCAGGATCCGCGAATCCGCCGGGTCTCCCAGCTCCGCGACGACCCTCGACCGGCCCTCGTCGGGCACCAGCCGCGCCTCGCCCCCGGCCCGGGGGTCGATCCACACGTTCCGCTCGTCCGAGGAGCGGTAGACGGCCAGGCCCCGAAGCCGCCCGTCGGCACCGAGGGCGAGGACGAGTGCGGTGCTCCCCGGTCCCGACCGTCGGAGCGCCCCGTCCACCGCCTCCCAGGAGAGGGTACGGCCCCAGTGATCGATGGTGCGGAAGTCGTCCACGGCGGGAGACGTCCCGGTGATCGCTTGCGCTGGACCGGGCAGGCGCCGTACGCCCGCCGGATAGAGCGCACCGGCCAGAGCACCGAGCAGTGCCAACTGGTCCTGGTTCGCGCCGACCGACTCGACCACGTGGTCGGTGATCGACGCCAGCCGGGCCGGGGTCAGCGCCCGGCCGTCGAGGGCGAATGCCATCCTGGGCAGGCGTTCGGCGGGGTGCACGAGGACGGCTCCGGTCCCGCCGAACGTCTCGAACGGCACGACCTGCGGTCCGCTCAGCGCCAGCGAGTCGGGGGCTCGCACGAGCACCGGCAGGCCGAGCTGGTCGGCATGGCCGACCGCGGCCTCCGGACCAGAACCGAGACCCTGCGGTACGTACACCATCCGGTCGACGACAGACTGCGGCTGGCTACGCAGGACGTCCGCGACGAGCCCGCTGCCGATCGCGGCCGGGGCGATGTGGACCTGGTGGATTCCCGGTAGGTGCCCGGCCGCGAGCACCAGGTCGGGCACCGGGCCGCCCAGGCTGAGCCACTGACCGGAGCGCACCCAGGTGGTGACGAACTCGGGGCAGGGCACCTGGGCGACGTCCGTCATCGCGGATCTCCTCGTCCGGCCCGGTGCGTTAGTGGCAGGTCAGAATTATCCCCGTCAGCTCCGTGATCTCGACCTTCAGCACCTCTACGAGCCGGTCACTCTCCGCCAGTTCCTTGAACCGGTCACTCTCCACCAGTTCCTTGAACCGGTCATTCTTCACCAGTTCCTTGAACCGGTCACTCTCCACCAGTTCCTTGAACCGGAAGTGCCAGGGTACCCGGTCCGCGCCACTCAGACAGTCCACGGACAGCACCTGACGCCAGCCCGCCGGGTCATTGCTGAGCAGCATCTTGGTCGCCTCGAAGATGGAGGCGTGTGCCTGAGCCGACTCCTTGGCCCCGTCCACCGCCGCCCGCGCGGCCCGTTCCATATGCGACTCACCCACGGCGCGGGCCAGCACGACCGCCTCGGTCGGGTCGATGCCGCCGTTCGGCATGCCCTGGAACAAGCCGTTCAGCATGCCCTGGAACAAGAGGCTGTCCCACGCCATCCGGTTGCTGTGCGTCGTTCCTGGTTGCGTGCCCGTGTCGGGCGCCAACTCGTCCTGCCAGCGGGTGGACGCGGTCAGGTAGTCGAAGACGAAG
Source organism: Micromonospora sp. DT4 (assembly GCF_049841675.1). Taxonomy (NCBI): domain Bacteria; kingdom Bacillati; phylum Actinomycetota; class Actinomycetes; order Micromonosporales; family Micromonosporaceae; genus Micromonospora; species Micromonospora sp. DT4. Next base: position 4,147 of record NZ_JBNCKT010000108.1, on the reverse strand, counting down.
CGCGCGTCGACGGGCCGGCCCGCCGGCCAGGGCGGCTGGGCATCGAACATGTGCATCAGGACCGGCTGAACCGGGTCCGCCCCGGCGGGTTCGGGTGCCCGCTCGGCCACTCGCAGGGCCAGATCGAGCCCCTGCAGTCGGAGATCCTCCGGGAACCTGGCGGCCAGGTCCCGCGCGGCCGTGAGGACAGCCGGCTCCCGCAACTGGTCGGCATGCTCGGCGAAGTCCTGCGCCGCCTGCTGGTACGACTCGTGGCTCAGGAACTCGACAAGGACGGGCGGCAACGGTTCACGAACCGTCATGCCGGACAGGTCTGCGGCGTCCAGCATCTCCCGGGTCACGGCGGCACCGTCGAACGTATGCGCCGCCGCACCGGGGCGGATTACCTGCCAGCCGGGGCGATCCTCGATACCGGGCTGCATCACTCGCTGGACGACGGCCGCGTCGTAGGTCCGGGCAAACTCTTCGATCGTGTTGTGCTGGCGGGTCGCGACGACCGTCGGCCGAACGTTGTTCAGGTAGTACCGCTCCAGCCTCGACCTGATCTCGACGAACTGCCCCCGGTCCAACGGTCGGTCCTTGCCCGACTGCACCCGCACGTCAACCGCGATGACGGGCATGCCCGCGAGGTCGCCGGGGTTCAGCCTGTACCCGTCACGGGTCTTCGCGGGCCACGGACCGACGTACGTCACCTCGTGGTTGAGCGGACCAACCACCGCAGGCCCGACGGCCTCGGGCAGGGCGACCGGCATGCCGTCCGGTCCGACCAGCATCGCCCGCGCGTCATCGCGTTCGAGTACGGCGGTGCGCCAGTCGTTCCCACCGTCGATGTCGAAGACCTGCGCACCGACGGCGGCGCGCGGGTCGTGCCAGGCCAGCTCGCCGTTCTCGTCCGAGGTCAGCCAGAAGATCTGCTCGATGGAGGTGCCCGTGACCTTGCCGGTGACCAGCGCCGACGACCCCGGACTGCGGCGGAGCCCGTCCGCGAGCGCGGCCGGCCCCACGGGTGTGAGGGTGCCGCCGAGCGCGCTCGCCACCTGGTTGGCCGTCAGCGGCTCGGTGGTGGTGAGCGCGTCGAAAGCTCTCGCGCCCCCGTAGCGCGCGGCGTGTGCTGCGAGCGCGTATGTCGTCGCGTGCGTTCCGGGCTCGGTATGCGCGAGGTCCCCCGGGTTGGTGCCGAGTCCGAGCTGTGTACGGGTGACCGTGACCTGCTCATGCCAGCGAGCGAGCCGGTCCAACCCCTCTTGGATGCTGGACGGCGTCCCGGGCAGTCTGACAGCGTCGAGCAGCGCCGACCGCTGCGCCACCGCGCTCGGCGGAAGAATGCGGTAATAACCGGCACTGGCCTCGGGTGTCACGAATCCGGCGTGGTCCACCGGCACGACATCGGCACCTTCGACGGGCGCGGCCGCATAGACCGGGAGGTCGAGTCCGGCCGCCACTTCCCGCAGCGCCGTCACGTCGGTGACCGGGGACCGCTTCTCCGGGTCCAGTACCATGACCGTGTAGCCGGCTCGGACTCTGGGGTCCAACTGGTTCAGGTAACGCAGGAGGGCGGGGTCGAACGCCGAACCCCGGCTCACGAAGACGGTGACCCCCTGCGGGACGCTCAACCCGTTGGCGGTCTCCAACAGGTCGGCGTTGACCTGCGAACCGCTCGAGGTCGGCTGGTACATGAAGCCCTTGCCGAGCACAGAGACCAGCACACCAGGCAGGCAATCGGACATTGTGGGCATAACAGCTCCCTCGATACGGGACTTGACGTGGCGTGCACCCAGAACGGACGGGACGGGTCCGGGGTTCAGCCGATACGATCGGGAGGTCCCTGAGCAGACAAGGGTGCGGGCCCCGGGCGTGTGTCAGAGCCCTAGAACCGACCTGCCGAGCGGAGCACGTCCTGAAGGCTCGCCATCCTCTCAGTGGTTTGCTGGCGGAGCTGATCAGCCGCGTCGCGCAACGCGAGCAGTACAGTCTCCTCGACCTCCGCGCGCCCGCCGGCCACCACCTCGTCGTCGATCCGCAGGCTTCTGACCTCGCCCGTCGGCGTCATCGTGACGGCGACCGCGCCCCCTGCGGCGGTGCCGGTGACCTCGAGGACCGTCATCTGGTCCCGGACGGAGGCAACCTGGTGCTGCAGTTCCTGGGCCTGCCGCAGCAGGCTGTCCATGTCATCTTCCGCCATACCCCGAGGTTGCAGCGGTTCAGGGAGTGTCCCGTAGTCCTCTTGTGAGGGACAACCGACGTCCACCGGTGGTGAACACTCCATGATGCGATTACCCAGATCGATCAGCCGGGAATCGAGGACGTGGAGCGCCCTGACGAACTCCATCAGCGCGCCGCGAGACCGTACGCGTAACTTGGCGGCGAGTTTGACAGCCTCGTCGTACGCGCCGGCCTCGCCTTGCAGGAACTGACCGACGTTCTCCAGGAGGTCACGCACCGCCACCGCCTCGACGCCCATCAACGGCAGCGCGGCGAGCAGGGACGGCAGGCTCGCCAACGCCTGCGGACTGGCGTCCCGGGCGAGGGCCGACAGGATGTCGTCCAGCCTGTCGATCCCGGGCTCACGCAGGAAGTCGCGCCCCTCGGGGCGCCCCGCCAACGCCCGCAGTGCCGCGTTGTCCGCCCAGTCCCGGGCCGCCTGGTCCAGGCTGGCGCCGAACCGGTCGAGGGCGGCGTCGACCCGGTCCGGCGCGAAGCGGGCGGCGACGGCCCCGATCCGGATGCCGGCGGCGAGATCCGTGTTGGCCTGGTCGACCCGTGCGCGGAGGAAGCCTTCGAGCGCCACCCGCTCGTCGCCTGCCGGCACCGGCCCGAGTACCGCGCTCAGCCGATCCGGGTCGGACGCCAGGGCAGCCATCCGTTCGCCGAGGATCGGCTGTCGGGCCTGGTCGACGAGGACCGCCAGCACCCCCGCCAGCTGATCCGCCGAGTCGGCGGACTCACCCAGCAGCCGGGTGTACGCCTCCAGTCCCTCCTGCCGCACGGCCTCCGGTGCTCCGTCGGGCAGGTCGGCCACGAAACGGCTGTACTCGTGGGCGAGGCGGGACAGCCTCTGCAACGCCTGCAGCGCATCGGCACCGAGCTCGCGACCCGCCGCCACCACGTGGGACCGCGCGGCGTCGTACGCCAATTCCCGCGCCTGCGGGTCGAACTCACCGTGCTTGACCTCAGAGACGCTCAAATACATCTCGATCAGCTCGTCCGCACGCGCCCGCCGCTTCTCCTCCCTACGGGCCTCGGCATGCCGGGCACCTCGGACCGCATGCTGAGAAGCTGGCCAGGGTCGCAGTACCCTGATGTCGCCCGTGCCGTGATAAACATCTTCCTTCATCAATACCTCCCACTCACATCCGGCCCGGCGTTCAGCAAAGCGCAGACACCCCTTCGGGGAGGAAGGAAACAACGGAACCAGCGGTGTCAAACAAATAAGAATGGGGAGGAAATTTTCACGATAAGGATCGGAACTTTACGGGGAGTTGATTTCCACCGTACGGCTCGACGCGTCCTACAAATGATCTAATTTCGGTCCACCGGCCAGCGCGACTCTCCACCGGCAAGGGATACTCTGCGGACCCACTTCGATCAGCCACCCGTCGGCGGCGCGCAGGCCTAGCGAGCGCCGCGGCCACGCCGACGGATGCCTCGACTCAGCGACCAGGAGAAATCCACCTCACCATGCGTAGAAAACTGCTCTGTGTGCTGATATCCGCCGGCCTCGCGGTCGGTACGGCGCTCGGTGTGACGCAGCCGGCGCAGGCCGCGGACCCGTCCGTCGACGGTGGCGGCCGAGCGAACGCCGGCATCGCCCCGGGCGCGCGCAGCGGCGCGATGGCCAAGAGCGCCGCCATCCCGGCGGGTTACACGGTCCGGGGCATCGACGTTTCCAGCCACGATCACAACCTGGGCCCGATCAACTGGCCCGCAGTCGCGGCGAGCGGCGTCAAGTTCGCCTACGTCAAGGCGACGGAAGGTAGGACGCAGGGCTGTTGCGTAGTCGGTTGAGATGCTGTTGAGCTGGGGTTTTGCTGGGATCCAGCGAGGTCTGGGGGTCCATGTAGGACGGGTGCGGTCCGTCGGTGATCATGTATTTGCGAAGACCATGATCGAGAACAGGACCGCACCCGCTGATGTCATCATTACTGAC